>JAGRMS010000160.1 GCA_020441135.1 Pseudooceanicola sp. | reverse complement strand
CGAGGTGTGGCTGTCGCCGCAGACCGCCACGGCGCC
This sequence comes from Pseudooceanicola sp., assembly GCA_020441135.1. Lineage (GTDB taxonomy): Bacteria > Pseudomonadota > Alphaproteobacteria > Rhodobacterales > Rhodobacteraceae > Seohaeicola_A. The sequence continues at coordinate 43,339 of JAGRMS010000160.1, read as the reverse complement.
GGGCAGAACGAAACCCAGCTCGGGGCCGATGACGTGGACGATGCCCTGCTGGCGGTGGCCGACCGAGTAGACGTCGATGCCTTCCTCGGCACAGTAGCGTTCGATATCCTCGACCATCCGCCTGGCGTCCTGATCCTCGTAGCGGATACCGCCGGTGCGGGGGGTTGTCGGCACGACGTGGTCCACGACGCCAATCGTCAGGTCGGGCCGGTGAACCTTGCGCCCCTGTTCGCGCAGGCCGGCAAAGGCGTAGGTCGCGACGCCCTCGTGTACCAGGTGACGGTCGACGAAAAGGATCGCCCGGTCGTCGCTGAGCGTCTTCACGACGTGGGCGTTCCAGATCTTCTGATACAGCGTCTGCCCCATGCAACCCTCTCGCCGGCTGATCCGGGGTCAGGTTGTAATGCCTTGGCGGGGCGGAAGAAGCCGCGAATGGCTATGCGGGCGTCTCGATAGGCGATGACCGTCTAAGTAATTGTTACTACTTACTTATACCGCATCTTGCCAACTGGAAAGTCCTTCATCCCTGCCCTTTCGGCCAGGAATTTCTCGACCGCCCGGCGCAGGTCGGCATCCGGCAGGCGGCGATCGAACTCCAGCGTGACGCGCGCGCCGCTGCGGCGCAGCTGGACGCCCGAGATGACCTTGTCGGCTGCCGCCCGAACCTTGCGCGGCTTCGCCGCCGCTTGAAGCCGGGTCATGACCTGCGCGGCAGAAACCGGCCCCGCGCGCTGTTCTTCGGCAAGCTTGTCAGCCTCGGCCAGGATCGCGTCGCGCCCGGACCCGTCGGCCAGCAGCGGCTTCAGCTTGCGGGCGTGCAATTCCTTGACGTCGCGGATCGAGGCAAAGGCGGCAACGATGCGCGGGTCCAGCCGGGCGAGCGCGAGATAGCGCGACAGCCATCCTTCGGAGACCTGCAGGCGCTCTGCCATCAGCTTCTGCTTGCCGCCGTAGTAGGAGTCCACCGCACCCGCATAATCGCGCGCGCGTTCGAGGTCGGAGATATCCTCGCGGTCGCGGTTCTCGATATCCGCGAGACGAAAGGCCTCTTCGTCGGTCAGTTCGCGCTCTTCGACGAGGTAGCGGAACTTCGGATAGTTGTTCGCCCGCAGCCAGGAAATGGCGAAGTGCCGCCGCGCGCCGCAGATCACTTCGAATTCGGGCCCCTGCCCTTCGTGCGCCGGGCGCAGGCGTCGCACCACCGCCGGGAATTCCTGCTGGCCCTGGCTGAGGATGCCGTCGATCAGGTCGCGGCAATTGTCGGCGGTCAGCAGGTCGTAGGCCCGGTTGTGCCGCGCCCACATCACGCAGGTGGCCGGATCGACCAGCCGCAGCACCTTTTCCTGCCGCTGGCCCGCCGCCTGTTCGGCCATGCTGGTCGACCGCTTGAGAAAGCGCGCCCCTGCCCTGTCCGGCGTCGGCGCGTCGGTGCCAAGGCCCTTGATCACATCGTCAAAGACCGCATCGTGTCGCTTGCTCACAATATGCCCTCCTTCCGCAGCGCCCCGTGATGGCTGGGCCATGTCTTGCGGATCAGCGTTTCGACCTCTCGGCCCACGGCGTCGAGGTAGACCCGGCAGCGCTTGTGGGTTTCGGTCCGTGTCGCCGCGCCGGTGATTTCATAGACGCTCATCAGGTTGGCGGTGGCATTGTCGATCTCGGCACTGTCCTTCAGGACGGCTTGCAGGAGGTCGTGGGGAAACACCGCCTCCATCACCCGCTTGATTGCCTGGTGCGCGCTTTTCTGGTCGTTCATCTTGGTGGCGAGGATCTTGACGAAGTTGTAGCCCCGCGCGCCGCCATGCTCGGCGAGTTCGTTCAGGGTCGCGCCCATCATCTTGAGGAAATGCGCGGTCGAGCCGAAGTCGATGTTGTTCGGCGGCGCGGGCACCAGCAGGGCGTTCGCCGCGCGCAACACCGACAGCGAGATCATCCCGAGCGCCGGGGGCGGGTCGAGCAGGATCACGTCGAAATTGTCGGAAATGGTGTCGATGCCGGTGCGGAGACGGTCGAGGACGAAGCTCTGCTCGCGCAGCATCCGCGCGGCAAATTCGTATTCGGCATCGTAGAGGCCGAGGTTCGCCGGAATCAGCGCGATATTGGGCCAGTAGGTGGCGCGAAGCGCGTAGTGCAGGGTATCGGGGCCGCCATGGCGGAAATAGGGGTAGAGGGTGTCTTCGTCCTCATCGACGTCGACATCGGGGTTCAGGCCGAAGATCGAGGTGGTGGAACCCTGGCTGTCGCAGTCGATCACGCAGACCCGGTAGCCTTTCAGAGCGAGATACTGGGCGAGGTGGACGACGACGGTGGATTTGCCGACGCCGCCCTTGAAGTTCTGCACGGCGAGCACCGTCGCCGGATCGCTGGCGGCGCGGCGGGGCAGGGTGCCGAACACCCCGCGCATCCGGTTCACGTCCTCCAGCGAATAGCCGGTGCGCCGCCCGGTTTCGGCGTCCTTGTGGGGTTCGGGCAGTCGCCCGTCACCCTCGGCGTCGCGGATCGCCTTTTCGGTGCGCCCCACCATCTCGGCGGCGGTGCGGACGTTGAACGTGACATCGAGCGTCTTCTGCGCGCCGGGAGCGAACACCCTCTCGCGCAGGCGCTGGATCACGGTATCCGCCCGTTGCGCTAGGGCGTCGATTTCGCCCAGGGTGACAGGGAAGTCCTGCATGCTGCCGCCTTCGTGTGGTTTTGTGCTACAATGCCCGCAGGCCGGTTTCGCCTCAAGTGCGAATTTTCGAGGTGGTTGGCGTGAAAACCGAACCTTTGGGGTGGGTGCCTTGAAGGCTGGAGTTTCAGCGCTGCACATGGAAGTTGCGAAAGTTGAGGGTTGAAGGCGCCGCGCTTGATCCCAGGATGTAACGGTAAGAGGGCAGAGCAGGGGTCGAGCCAGGCGGAATCAAGTCTCTCAAATCGGAAAAACCATTGGTTCAGGATTCGAAGGATTCAAATGTTCACTGTGCCGGACAACCTGAAACGCATGGGAAAACTTCGCGTAGAGACTACTTTTCGGGATGGATTGGCTTACGCCTTGGGTGCCGTAACCCTACACATCGGGTGCCTTTGCCATACATGCCGGGTTCCCAATCCTTACGTTTCGGGTGGCCGAATCACGCGCCGGAAACCTGCTGGAAATGTCTTTGGAAAGCAGTACGTTCCGATTCGCTCAACCGTTGGGTCTGCATATGAACCCTTACGTTTGGGGTGACGGGTCATCGTCGGCAGTGGTTGTCAAAATACGTCTTGCCAGATACATTTGTAAGAAAACAAGGAATGGAATCGGGCAGCGATGACCAAACCTACCACACGCTACCGGACCGTGGACGCCCGGGCAACGCGCGAGTCGCTGGTCAAACCCGGCGAACTGGTCGACCTGATCGAGGTGACGCCGCTGACGCTCACCGACCGGCGTATCTACAACCAGCTTCTGGAGAAAGCCTGGGAGGCGATCGACAAGCCCGTGATGCATGTCATCGCCAAGGCCGAGCTGCGCGGTTCGCACAACTCCAACGACCGCATCGGTGAGTCGGTGGAGCGCCTGATGGCGGCCATCGTCAAGGTCGAGGCGGTCTGGGACGGCAAGCCGGCGGTGGAGCGTGTGCAGCTTCTGGGGGGCAACCTTGAAATGGCGCGTGCGGACGGGCTTTTCGAATACGAAATCCCGCCGCGGCTGCGCAAGATCATCTCGAACTCCACCGTGTTTGCGCGGCTGCAACGCGAGGTGATGTTTGCGCTGAGCTCCAAGTATGCGTTGACGCTTTACGAGATGGTGCAGAAACGCGGAAATCTGCGCTGGAAGTCGTCGGAGAAATTCACACTGGACGGGCTGCGCGGGGTGCTTGGCGTGCCGAAGGGCAAGCTGGGGTCCTGGTCGAATCTGAAGCTGCGGGCCATTGACCCGGCGGTGGCCGAGGTCTCGGCGCTTTCGGACTACATGGTCGAAATCCAGCCGATCAAGACGGGGCGCTCTGTCACTCACGTCGAGCTTCGCTGGTGGCGGAAGGATGGCGAGGCGGCGGGCAAGGCGGAGCGGGCGTTGCAATTCGCATCGACGGGGCGCATGGCGAAGGCGGAGGACGACGTCAGGGCGCGGCCCGCGTGGCTGGACCGGCAGGGCGCGGCACTGCGTTCGCAGACCTACGAGACGGCGCGTCTTCGGCATCCGGGGTTCGATATTTACTTCATCGAAGGTGAATGGCGGACCTGGTCAGCCGGTCGGGAGCCGCCGTCAGACCCGGACCGCGCGTTTCTGGCGTTCTGCCGGAAGTACGCCGAGGCCAATCCGATCAATCCAGGCAAGTAGTCGAGGGCAATTCAGAACCTGGGCCCGCGAATCGTAACCTCGTCGGGAGGTCTTCACGGATCGCCGCTGCGTCCTGAGGAGGGGTTTGTGGTGTCGGAAAATGGGTGTCCTAGCTAGGACGGGGGGTCAAAATATTGATTCCAATAAGAAATCCAAAAATGACACATTTTGGACCCTTTTTGTTCCAATCCCGGAACGGGCTATTTCGTGCCGCCATCCCGGAAGTATGCGGGCTTGCCCGTGGTCCAGACTTCGCCCCACTGGCGGCCGCCGCCGTCGACGGTCAGCACCTCGCCGGTGATGAAGCGCCCGGACGGACCGGAGAGGTAGGCGCAGGCCTCGGCGATGTCCCATGTGGTGCCGGCGCGCATCATCGGGTTGCCGGTGTAGTATTCGGCCCGCGCCTCGGGCGGGTAGACTTTCCAGCCTTCGGTTTCGATCAGCCCCGGCGCGATGCAGTTCACGCGGACCTGGATCGGCGCCCATTCGACCGAGACCGCCGCGCTCAGCGCCTCGACGCCTGCACGGGCGGCGACGGTGTGGGCGACACCGTGCAGGCTGTTTCGGGTCACGACGGTGATGTTCACGATGCTGCCGCCGCGCCCGGCGTCGCGCCACTTGCGGGCGGCGGATTGCATCATGTTCCAGGTGCCGTTGAGGTTGGTGTCGATGACCGTGTTCCAGCCCTTTTCGGTAAAGTCGAGCGCGGCTTGCGGAAACTGCCCGCCCGCGCTGTTGATCAGGATATCGGCCCCGCCGTTCTGCCACTGGCGATCCCAGAAGGCATCGACCGAGGCGCGGTCGCGCACGTTCAGCACCTCGCCCGTGGCCTTCATGCCGTTGCGGGTCAGGGCCTCGACCACCGGCTCGATCTTCTCGATCTTGCGCCCGGTCAGCACGACCGAAGCGCCACAGCGGGCAAAGAGCCAGGCGGTCGCGCGACCGATGTCACCGGAGCCGCCCGAGATGACGGCGGTAAGCCCCGTCATTGCGTCGGGGGCATAGACTGTCCGGTGCGCGGCGAGTTCGGTATCGCTGAGCCCGTATTGCACCTCGTCAGTCACGCGGCATGTCCTTCAGCAGTTCGCCCGCGATGATCATCTTGCGGACCTCGGTGGTGCCGGCGCCGATTTCGAGCAGCTTGGTCGAGCGGTAAAGCCGGTTGATCTCTGACTCCCAGATATAGCCCGACCCGCCGTGGACTTGCACGGCAAGGTCGAGAATCTTGTGCAGCGCCTCGGCGGCATACATGACCGAGGCGGCGGTCTGCATGTGGATGCTGCCGCGCCCGCCTTCTCCGGCCTCGACCTTGGCCGCGTCTTCCAGCACGCGATAGGTGAAGGCGCGCATGGTTTCGACCAGAACGTACATGTCGGCCAGCATCGATTGAACCATCTGGAACGATCCGATGGGCTTGCCAAACTGGCGGCGGGTCTTTGCGTAGTCGATCGTCAGGTCGAGCGCGCGTTCCGCAATGCCGAGGCAAAGCGGCGAGATCATCGCGCGTTCGAGGTCAAGCCCGCTCATCACCACCATGACGCCGCCGTTTTCCGGCCCGACCATGTTGGCGGCGGGCACGCGGCAGTTGTCGAAAACCAGTTCCGCGGTCTGGCTGCCGCGATAACCCATCTTGATGAGCTTCTGGGCCACCTTGAAACCGGGCGTCGAGGTTTCGACGATGAAGGCCGAGATGCCCTTGGCCCCTTTTTCCGGCGCGGTCTTGGCGTAGACCAGCACGATATCGGCGACGGGTCCGTTGGTGATGTAGATCTTGGAGCCGTTCAGGATGTAGTCGTCGCCATCGCGTACGGCGGTGGTGCGCATGGAGCCAAGCGCGTCGGACCCGGCGCCGGGTTCCGTCAGGCCAAGCGCGCCGATCTTCGACCCGTCGCACAGTCCGGGGAGGTATTTCCTGCGCAGGTCTTCACTGGCGTTTCGGTAGATGTTGTTGGCGCAGAGATTGTCGTGGGCCACGGCAGAGAGCGCCATCGCGTGGTTCCAGCGGCCAAAGCCCTGGATCACCAGACCGGCGGACAGCATGTCCATCCCCGCGCCGCCATACTCGGGGTCGATGGTCGCGCCGAAGAAACCGGCCTTGCCGATCTTCGGGAAGGCGTCTTCGGGCCACCATTCGTCGCGGTCCATCCGGTCGGACAGGGGATAGAGTTCTTTCCGACCGAAGCGGTCGGCCTGGTCGAGAACCGCGACCTGATCGGGCGTGAGGTCGAAGGCGCGGGTGTCATTGGCGATTGTCATGGGTTCCTCCCCTTTTGGCAATGGCGCGGTTCGAATTTACTGAGTGCCATTCAGTATCCGAGATACCCCTGAAGTCAATGCGCTTTGCCGTGGGAATATAGGGGTATTGTCGCTGAGACGAGTGGTGGAGCGTTCATGCAGGAAGGCTCGTGTTGACTTGCTAATAAAGTTTGTTCATCTTGCGTCGACAGGGGGATGCGGCGAGGGGAGGCGGGCCGATGAGCGACGTGGTGATCACACAAAGGCAGGGCCGGGCCCTGACCATCATGATCAACCGGCCCGAGCGGCGCAACGCCCTGAACGATCAGGTCGTGACCGCGATCGTGCAGGCCATCGACGGCGCGGAAGCGGACCCGGAGGTTCGCGTCATCGTGCTGACCGGGGCAGGGGACCGCGCCTTTTGCGCGGGCGGCGACCTGGAGCCGGGGGCGGATGGCACGCCCTTCACGATCAGCGCCTCGCAGCCCGGGCATCTGACTGCTGCGCTGTTCCGGCGGATGAATGCCTGCCGCCTGCCGCTGGTGGCGCGGGTGAACGGGCACGCGCTGGCGGGGGGGCTGGGGCTGGTCTGCGCCTGCGATCTGGCGGTGGCGGCGGAGACGGCGACATTCGGCGTGCCCGAGACCAAGGTGGGCCTGTTCCCGATGATGATCCTGCCGTTCCTGCTGCGCAACACGCCGAACCGGGTGCTGATGGAGATGTGCATCACGGGCGAGCCGATCTCGGCCCAGGAGGCGCTGGGGCACGGGATGCTGAACCATGTCGTTCCGGCGGCGGAGCTGGACGCGAAGGTTGACTGGCTGGTGGGGCGGATCGCGGACAAGTCGCCGACGGGCATCCGCATGGGCAAGCACGCGCTGCGGCAGATCCGCGAGATGTCGGCCGAGCAGGCGCTGGAGTATGCGCCGATGATGCTCGCGACGATGGCGCGGTCGGAGGACGCGCGCGAGGGGTTCGCGGCCTTCAAGGAGAAGCGCCGGGCGGACTGGACGGGGCGCTGAGCATGGGTCGCGTGGTGCGGATCGGCGGCGGCGGCGGGTTCTGGGGGGACAGCCCCGAGGGGGCGTTCCAGATCGTGCGGCGGGGCCGGGTGGATTACCTGGTGATGGACTACCTGGCCGAGATCACGATGTCGCTGCTGGCGCGGATGAAGGCGAAGTCGGCGGATGCGGGCTATCCTGTCGATTTCATCGCGCAGGTGATGCGGCCTCTGGCGGCGGAGATCGCGGGGCAGGGGGTCAAGGTGGTGACGAACGCGGGAGGCGTGAACCTGGACGCCTGCCGGGCGGCGCTGGAGGCCTGTTTCGCCGAGGCCGGGGTGCGGCTGAAGGTGGCGGTGGTGCGAGGGGACGATGTCTCGGGGCTTGCGGACGGGCTGCGGGCGGAGGGCGTGCGCGAGATGTTCACGGGGGCGGCGATGCCGTCGAGTTTCAGCAGCGCGAATGCCTACCTGGGGGCCTTCGGGATCGCGCGGGCGCTGGCGGAGGGGGCGGACGTGGTGCTGACGGGGCGCGTGGTGGATTCGGCGCTGGTGCTGGGGCCTCTGGTGCATGAGTTCGGGTGGTCGGTTGAAGACTACGACCGCCTGTCGGCGGGGAGCCTTGCGGGGCACCTGATCGAATGCGGGCCGCAGGTGACGGGGGGTATCTTCACCGACTGGCGCGACGTGCCGGGGTGGGACGACATGGGGTTCCCGGTGGCGGTGTGCTCGGAAGACGGGTCGTTCGAGATCACCAAGGTGGATGGGACGGGGGGCCTGGTGTCGCCCATGACGGTGGCGGAGCAGGCGGTCTACGAGGTGGGCGATCCGGCGGCCTACCTGCTGCCGGATGTGACCTGCGACTGGAGCGGGATCCGCTTGGAGCAGGCGGGCGTGGACCGGGTGCGGGTGACGGGGGCGAAGGGCAGGGCTCCGTCGTCGACCTACAAGGTGAGCGGGACGTACGCGGATGGGTATCGGTCGTCGGTGACGGTGATGATCGCGGGGCGGGATGCGGCGGATAAGGCGCAGCGGACGGGGGAGGCGATCCTCAAGCGGGCCTCGCGGATGATGGCGGAGGCGGGGTTCGCGCCGTTCACGGAGACGCTGGTGGAGGTGATCGGGGCGGGGGCGAACTATGGGCAGAGGGCGGCGGCGGGCGAGGTGATCCTGCGGCTGTCGGTGCGGCACCCGGATCGGAAGGCGCTGGACCTGTTCGGGCGCGAGATTTACCCGGCGGCCTGTTCGATGGCGCAGGGGATGACCGGGTTTTCGGGCGGGCGGCCGGTGCCGCAGCCGGTGGTGCGGCTGTTCTCGTTCCTGGTGCCGAAGGATCGGGTGCGGGTGACGGTGGATGCCGGGGACGGAGAGATTCCGATTGCGCACAATGGGATGACGGAAGACGACCCTCCCGCGCCGCTGGATTCGGGTCCGGTGGCAACACCTGCGGGGCCGCTGGCACAGGTGCCGCTGATCGCGCTGGCGCATGGGCGGAGCGGCGACAAGGGGAACAAGGCGAATATCGGGGTGCTGGCCCGCGATCCGCAGTATCTGCCCTGGCTGCGCCGCGGCCTGACCCCCGAGGCGGTCGGCCAGTGGTTCGCGCATTTCGTCAAGGGCGAAATCCACCGCTATGAGTGGCCCGGACTGAACGGCTTCAACTTCCTGATGGACGACGCGCTTGGCGGCGGTGGCGTAGCGACCCTGCGCAACGATGCGCAGGGCAAGGCGCTGGCGCAGATCCTGATGGACATGCCGGTCGAGGTACCCGCCGAATGGGTTGCAAAGGGCGGCCCGCTGGAACACTTCGCAGACGAGGCGGTCCCGGCATGAGCGACTATCCCATTCGCAAGGTGCTGGTCGCCAACCGGGGCGAGATTGCCTGCCGCGTCTTCCGCGCGCTTGACCAGATGGGCATTGCCTCGGTCGCCGTGTTCCACGCGGTCGAGGCCAAGGCGCTGCATGTCCGCGCGGCAGGCGAGGCGGTCGAGATCACCGGCGATACCCCCGTCGCCGCGCATCTGGACGCGGCGCAGATCATCGCCGCCGCCAAGGCCACCGGGGCGGATGCGATCCATCCGGGCTATGGCTTCCTGTCCGAGAACGCCACCTTCGCCCGCGCGGTCGAAGCGGAAGGGCTGATCTTTGTCGGCCCGACCTCGGACAGTATCGCGCTGATGGGCGACAAGATCTCGTCCCGCGATTTCGCCGCCGCGCATGGCGTGCCGGTCGCTCCATCCGTTCTGCCCACCGAGGATATGGATGCCTTTGCGCGCGAAGCCGCGAAGATCGGGTTTCCGTTGCTGATCAAAGCCAGCGCCGGGGGCGGGGGCAAGGGCATGACCATCGTGCGCGCCGAGTCGGAAGTGCGGCAGGCCGCGCGCATCGCCTCGGGCGAGGCGCAGCGGTATTTCGGTGATGGCAGGGTCTATGCAGAGCTTTACGTCGAACGCCCGCGCCATGTGGAGGTGCAGGTGCTGGGAGACGGGCAGGGCAGGGTGATCCACCTGCACGCCCGCGACTGCTCGGTCCAGCGGCGGTTCCAGAAGATCGTCGAGGAAGCGCCGCCCGCCGACCTGCGCGGGGGGCTGGGGGACGAGATCTGCGCCGCCGCCGTGCGGCTGGCCGAGGCCGCCAACTATCGCAACGCGGGCACGGTGGAGTTCATCCTGGGCGCGGACGGGCGGTTCTTCTTCCTCGAGATGAACACGAGGCTTCAGGTCGAACACCCGGTGACGGAGATGATTACCGGCGTCGATCTGGTGCGCGCGCAGCTGGACGTTGCCGCCGGGCGCGGGCTGCCGATGGCGCAAGGTGAGGTGCCGCTGGACGGCCATTCCATCGAATGCCGGATCTGCGCCGAGGATGCGGAGGCCGATTTCATGCCCGCCATCGGGCGGCTGCGTGTTCTGGACATCCCGCAGGCGCCCTGGCTGCGGTTCGAACACGGGCTGACCGAGGGGCAGGCCGTGACTGCCGATTTCGACCCTATGCTGGCGAAACTGGTGGTGCATGGGGCCGACCGGGCGCAGGCCGCCGACCGGGCGATCGAGGCGCTTGGGCGGTTGTCGATGCTGGGGGTGACAACGAACATCGACTACCTGATGCGGGTTCTGGCCAGCCCCGGTTTCCGCGACAGCGCGCCGAACACCGGGTTTGTCGCGGAAAACGCGGCGGCGCTGGCCGCGCCAGCGGTGGAGCCGCAGGCGCGCGACGCGGTGCTGGCGGCCGCCGCGCTGGGGCTGCCCGAGTTCCGCAAGCTGATTTTCGAGGTGCCGGATCTGCACGCCGCCATCGGGCATTGGAGGAATTGAGTCCATGTCGTTGACACTGTCTCTGGGCGGCGAGGAATACAGCGTCACCATCCTGCGGCGGACGCCGCACCTGGTGCTGGGCATCGGCGGGCGCGAAGTGGTCGTGCAGGACGCGGGGCAGGGGGGGGACGGATCGTTCCGCCTGAAGATCGGCGGGCGCGATGTGGACGTGGCGCGGGCGCTGTCCGACGACAGCATCATGCTGCGCACGGGCGGGCGGACGCATGTGGTAACGGTTGCGGGGCAGGACGGCGCGGGCGAAGGCGGTGACGCTGCCAGCGAGACCCGCGCGCCGATGCCGGGATCGGTGATCGAGCTGCATGTCGGCCCCGGCGCGGCGGTGACGCGGGGCCAGGTGCTTGTCACCATCGAGAGCATGAAGCTGCAAACCGCGCTGGTCGCGTCGCGCGACGGCGTGGTGGCCGAGGTCGCGGTCAGCGAGGGCGAGGCGATTTCCAAGGATCAGCTGCTGGTGCGGCTGGACGAAGGGGCATGAGATGAAGCGGATCCAGTCCAGCCTGAACACGTCGTCGCCGGATTTCCGCGCCAACATGGCGCATAACCGGCAGATCGTGCGTGCCTTCCGCGACAAGCAGGAGGCGGCGCGTCACGACCGCCCGGCGCGCGATTACGAACGGCTGGAAAGGCAAGGCAAGATGCCGATGCGCAAGCGCATCGAGATGCTGCTTGACCCGGCGACGCCGTTCCTGGAGCTGTCCTCGCTGGCGGCGAACCGGGCCTATGGGGGGGAAAGCCCCTCGGCCAGTTCGATCACGGGGATCGGCGTGGTGTCGGGGCGCGAGGTGCTGATCCGGGCGGACGATCCGTCGGTGAAGGGCGGGGCCTGGTATCCGCTGACCACGAAGAAGATCGTGCGGGCGCTGGATATCGCCATCGAGAACCGCCTGCCGGTGATCCATCTTTGCGATAGCGCGGGGGGGTTCCTGCCGCTGCAATCGGAGCTGTTCCCCGACAAATACATGGGCGGGCGGATTTTCCGCAACCAGTGTACCCTGTCGAAGATGGGGGTGAAGCAGCTGGCGCTGGTCTTCGGGCACTGCACCGCGGGGGGCGCCTATATTCCGGGGCTGTCGGATTATTCGGTGATCGTGCGGGGCACCGGGGCGGTGTTCCTGGGCGGGCCGCCGCTGGTGAAGGCGGCGACGGGGGAAGAGGTCTCGGTCGAGGAGCTGGGCGGGGCGGAGATGCATACGAGCGTGTCGGGCACCTGCGACTACCCGGCGCGGGACGAGCCGGACGCGATCCGCATCGGGCGCGAGATCGTGGCGCAGTGGGACCGGCCGAAGAAGTGGAACTGCCAGTGGGAGACGCCGGAAGACCCGGCCTATGACCCGGAGGAGCTGTACGGGATCATCCCGCGGGACATCAAGAAGCAGTTCGACATGCGCGAGGTGATCGCGCGGATCGTCGATGGCTCGCGGTTCCACGAGTATCAGCCGAATTACGGGACGACGCTGGTCTGCGGCTTCGCGAACATCTGGGGCTGGAAGGTGGGCATCCTTGGCAACAACGGGGTGCTGTTCAACGACAGCTCGCTGAAAGCCGCGCATTTCATGGAGCTGTGCAACCAGAACGACACGCCGCTGGTGTTCCTGCAGAACATCACCGGGTTCATGATCGGGCGGGAATACGAGCGGCGGGGGATCACCAAGGACGGGGCGAAGATGATCATGGCGCAGGTCGGGAGCCATGTGCCGAAGTTCACCGTGATGTGCAACGGGTCGTTCGGGGCGGGGAATTACGGCATGTGCGGGCGGGCCTTCGACGGGCGGGTGCTGTTCACCTGGCCGAACCACCAGATCGGGGTGATGGGGGGCGAGCAGGCGGCGAACACGCTGGCGGAGGTGAAGGCGAACCAGATCCGGCGGAATGGCGGCGACGTGAACGAGGACGTGCTGCGGGCGATCCGGGAGGAGACGCTGAAGGCCTACGAGGACCAGGTATCGGCCTATTACTCGACATCGGAGCTGTGGGACGACGGGATCATCGACCCGGTGGACACGCGGAACGCGCTGGGGCTGGCGATCTCGGCGTCCTTGAACGCGCCGCTGGGCGACCGGGGCTACGGGGTGTTTCGGGTTTAACATAATATACGTTACACGGTATTACTTGTTGCCTCCGCAGGGCAAATCCGACCGTTTCTGTTGTGTAGACTTATCCCGTCACGAACCCGTGAGTCTTGTTGCTGATATTGGATAACAATGGCGGCTTATGCATGCTTGTCGCGCGGCAGAGCGCCGCCTGGAGCCACCTGCCGCCTAGTGGCAGTTTGGCATTTCGAGGTCGGTAATGAAACGAGCGATGACCCTTGTAGTGACGACGATGCTCTCTCTAGCAACAGCAGCGCATGCCATTCCTGCCAACAAGAAGAACTTCATGTGCGGCGCAAAGGGCGGCATGCGCAATGGCGAATGTGCCTTTCATCTTGGCTGCATCATCTCGGAGGCTGTTGGTGGTTTCGACTGTTATCAAGAAGTCCCGTCTGAAACCCCAGGCTATTGGCCGGACGACAACGGCTTTGAAAATCCGTTCGTACCTGAGCCTATAGAGAAAGAAGTTGCGCCAAAGGAGAGCGTCGTCGAAACACCGACTGCCCCTGCCCCTGCCCCTGCTCCTGTTCGTGAGGCAGTGGCTGCCCCCTCGGGTGGCGGTGGCGGCAGTGAGGGGGCAACTGGTGGGTTTGGTACATTGTCCGGCCCGAGTTTTTTCGACTCTCCTCAAGGCAGCCGTGGTGGTGGTTATCTTCTGGGTAATGGCAGCGACTACAATGGGTCGCAGGGCTTCGGCCTTGGTGTAAATATTGATTTCGGCGCCGGCGGTGGTGGTGGCCCTTCCAGCGGTTCATTTGTCCGCCTGATGCAGAGGTGACGGTTGCTTGGCCGTCGACAGAATCAGCCTGCCAATGCGGGCTGATCTTCATAAGACGGATTATGCGGAGATTGCCCGGGGCAGGAGTGTGGTGTATACTCCTTGGGTGAACGCCCGCAGGATACGCATCATGGGACGCCAGAAAGTCAACCTCACCATCGATTCGGACGTGACCAGCGAGGCGCGGGCGTTGGGGTTGAACATGTCGCGGCTGGCGGAGGCGGCGATTGCCGAGGCGGCGCGGGTGGAGCGGAACCGGCTGTGGCGCGAGGCGAATGCGGCCGCGCTGGACGCCTATGCCGAGGAGGTCGCCGCGAACGGGTTGCCGCTGGCGGCGTTCCGGTCGTTCTGAGCCTTGGCGCAGTTCGATCTCTACCGGCTGGCGAGCGGGGTTCTGGCCGTCGACTTGCAGACAGACCTGATCGGCATCGACGCCTCGCGGGTTGTCGCGCCGTTGCGGGAGGCGGGGGCCTATGCAGGTTTCCCCGGGCTGACGCCGGAGGTCGTGTTCGACGGTTCACGCTGGATCGTAAGGATACAGGAGCTGGCGGCGGTGCCGGGGCATGAGCTGGGCAACCACGTCGGGTCGCTGGCGGAGCACCGCGATGCGATCAAGCGGGCGCTGGACATCCTGATCGACGGGTTCTGAGGCCCGCGCGCCCATCCCCTTGATGACCCGAAAAGAGGCACAAAATGAACGCCGCCGCGTTGACGGCGCCCGGTGTCTTTGTATGATGTCGACACTTTCAAAGTGGCGACAGTTGGAATAGAGCGGATGCAAGACGGCGACACGAAACCCGGCCCGGGCCCGATGCTGGGCGCGGAGGGTCCGGGGATGCTCGACGGCCTGAGGGTGGTCGAGGTCGCGGACGAGCTGGGCGAGTATGTCGGGCTGTTGCTGGCGGGGCTGGGCGCGGATGTGGTCAAGATAGAGCCACCCGGCGGCAGCCCGTCGCGCGCCATCGGGCCGTTCCTGCATGATCACCCAGACCCGGAGGGCTCGCTGCATTTCTGGCATTTCAACCGGGGGAAACGGTCGGTTGTCTGCGACCTGGAAACGCCCGAGGGGCGCGAAACTGCCGACACCCTGATCGCGCGGGCCGATGTGCTGCTGGACAGCACCGGCGACCTGGAGCGGCATCCGGGCCTGAGCCGCAAGGCGCTTGCCGCGCGCGATCCGGGGCTGATCCTGGCCCGGATGACTCCGTTTGGCGATAGCGGTCCCTGGGCCGGGTGGAAGGGGTCCGACCTGATCCACCTTGCCCTTGGCGGGGTGATGATGAACTGCGGCTATGACCCCGATCCCGCGCTGAACTACGACCTGCCCCCCATCGCGCCGCAGCTTTGGCACGCCTATCACATCGCGGGCGACCAGCTGGCGGTGGGCATTGTCGCCGCGCTGCTGCACCGCAACCGGACGGGCCTGGGACAGGAGGTGGCGCTGGCGGTTCACGAGGCGGTGTCGAAGAATACCGAGCTGGACCTGATGTCCTGGGTGATGCAGCACCGGCCGCTGTGGCGTCTGACCTGCCGTCATGCCGCCGACACCCCCGGCCATACGCCGACGATCGCCCATACCAAGGACGGTCGATGGCTGATGGCCTATGGCTTGGGCGCGAAGGACCGGGCCGGGCTGGGGCCATTCCTGGACCATTATGGCATGGCGGGCGACCTGCCGGTGCAGCCCGCGCCGGTGGATGCCAAGGCCGAGCAGCAGGCGCGCAGCATCCCCGGATCGGGCGCGGCGGCGGCGGACGAGGCGCATCGGGCGGCGATCGTGCAAACCTTCGTGCGGTCCTTCGCCTATGAGAACCTGCCCTGGCGCGAGGCGCAGGAGGCGGGGCTGTTGTGGTCTCCCCTTCGCAAGCCGCATGAAAGCGCGCAGGACGAGCACTGGCTGCAACGCACCAGTTTCCGCGATCTGGAGCATCCGGAGCTTGGCCGGTCGCTGCGCTATGCCGTCAGCAAGTGGCTGAGCACCGAGACGAGCTGGCAGACCGGCCACCCTGCCCCGCGCATTGGCGCGGATCGGGTGCGGGTGCTGGCGGACTGGACCGGAGCGGCGAAGCGGTTGCCCGCAAGGGCAAAGGGGGCGGCGAGGCTGTCGGCGCGGGGCAAGCCGTTTCCGTTGCAGGGGGTGCGAATCCTCGATTTCTCGTGGTTCCTGGCCTCGGCGGGGGGCACGCGGTTCCTGGCGGCGCTGGGGGCGGAGAGCCTGAAGATCGAGTGGAAGGACAACCCCGATACGCGGATGGCGGCGATGGCCCCGGTGGGTGGGCGGGCGGCGCGCGAGGCGGCGACGGGGCCGCTGAAGGGTGTGACCGATCCGGCGATGGGTGGGCAGTTCAACAACAAGAACGCGGGCAAGCGGGGCCTGTCGCTGAACATCCGCGATCCGCGCGGGCTGGACATCTGCAAGCAGCTGCTGGCGCAGTGCGATGTCGTGGCCGAGGGGTTTTCGCCTGGCGTGCTGGACCGGCTGGGGCTGGGCTATGACGTGATGCGGCAGATCCGGCCGGACATCATCTATATCCAGCAATCGGGCATGGGCAGCCACGGCACCTACGGGCGGTTCCGCACCGTCGGGCCGGTGGCGGCGGCCTTCGCGGGCACGTCCGAGATGTCGGGCCTGCCGGAACCGGCGATGCCGGCGGGCTGGGGGTATTCCTACCTCGACTGGGCCGGGGCCTATGGGTTCGCGCTGGCCATCCTGGGGGCGCTGAACCACCGCGACCGGACGGGGCGGGGACAGTGGATCGATTCCTCGCAATGCGAGGCGGGGCTGTTCATGACCGGGGTGCAGTCGCTCGACTGGTCGGCGAATGGCCGGGCGTGGGCCCGGATCGGCAACCGGTCGCCCTACAAGCCCGCCGCGCCGCATGGGGCGTTCCGCTGCGCGGGCGCGGATCGCTGGATCGCGATTGCCTGTTTCTCGGACGCCGAGTGGCAGGCGCTGGCGCGGGTGGCGGGGCGGTCGGAGTGGCTGGCGGATGCGCGGTTTGCGTCGTTGGCCGACCGGCTGGCGCATCAGGACGCGCTGGAGCGGGCGGTGGAGGAGTGGACGCGGACGCAGGAGGTGTTCGGGCTGATGCAGGCTCTGCAAGAGGCTGGCGTGCCGGCAGGCGTGTGCCAGACCGCCGCCGACCGCTGCGACCGCGATCCGCAGCTCGCGGCGCTGGACTGGCTGACCGAGGTGACGGGGACGAAGATCGGCACCTGGCCGGTGATCGAGCTGCCTGCCAAGCTGTCGGCGACCCCGGCGCACGCGGGCGGGCCCTTCGACAAGGGTGCGCCGGGCTATGGCGAGGACAACCTCGCGATCCTGTCGGAGTATCTTGGAATGAGCGCGCAAGAGGTGGCGCGGCTCGCCGAAGAAGAGGTGATCTGATGCCCCATGCGCAATTCCCGGAGGCCCCCGGCAGGGTGGTGTCCAAGCAACAACCGGAGGCCAGATGACCCATTCCCAAAGCGGCCGCTTCGCCATCGTCGGCGTCGGCACCACCGAATACGGCGCGTTTCCGCATCGCGACGACTACGGGCTTGCAGCCGAGGCATTTGCCCATGCCGTGGGCGATTGCGGCATCGACAAGCGCGAGATCGACGGGCTGCTCATCAGCCGCCTGCCGCACCACGCCCGCACCGCCGAGACCATCGGGATCGAGCCGCGCTGGACGCTGCAACTGCCCGGGCATGGGCGGATGTCGGGCATCGGCATCGTCGAGGCGATGGCGGCGCTGGACGCGGGCCTGTGCAACTATGCCGTGCTGCTGTACGCCAATATCGGGCGGTCGCGCCGGGTGCATTACGGCGGCGACGAGGATCCGGGGTTCTGGGATCCCTGGGGCTTCACCTCGATGGGCGGGATCCACGCGATGATGTTCCGCGAGCATATGGAGCGGTACGGGACCACGACGGAACAGCTGGCCGAGGTGCCGGTCGCCTTTCGCCACCATGCGAGCCTGAACCCCGGCGCGGTGATGCGGCGGCCGATGACGATCGAGGATCACGAACTGTCGCGCCCGATCTGCGAGCCGCTGCGGCTGTTCGACTATTGCCTGATCAACGACGGGGCGGTCTGCCTGATCCTGACGACGACGGAACGCGCGCGCGACCTGAAGAAGAAGCCGGTGCGCATCCTTGGCACCGGCGCGCAGGAGTCGCTGCGGCATTCGTCCTATCCCGAGATGGATTTCTGGTACGAGCCGACCCGTCTTGCGGGGGAAAGCGCGCGGGGTCAGGCGGGTGTGACGCATGACGATATCGACGCACTGATGGCTTATGACAATTTCGCGCCGACCGTGCTGTTCAGCCTTGAGGGGCTGGGCTTCTGCCCGCGCGGCGAGGCGGGGCGGTTCGTCGAGGGCGGCACGCTGCAACTGGGCGGGCGGCTGCCGACCAATACCGACGGCGGGCACCTGTCGAATTCCTACATGCAGGGCTGGGCGCTGAACGTCGAGGCGGTGCGCCAGCTGCGCGGCGAGGGGGGCGACCGGCAGGTCGCGGATTGCCGGATCGTGCAATACGTCCAGTCCACGCCCTGCACCCGTTCCATCATCTATGCCATCGACTGAGGTATCCTCATGACCCTCTCCGCAAGCGCGCCGCTGCGCCGCCCCGAACCGAAGATCACCCCCCTGTCCGCGCCGTTCTGGGAGATGGCGAACGACCGGACGCTCGCCACGCCGCTGTGCAACGCCTGCGGGCAACGCCACTTCCCGCCGGGGCCGGTCTGCCCGGAGTGCCTGTCAACCGACCTCGGCTGGTCGCCGGTGTCTGGCCGGGCCCGGCTGGTCAGCTGGGTGGTGTTCCACCAGGTCTACTGGGAGGACGTGCGCGAGGATGTGCCGTATCTCGTGGCGACAGTGGACCTGGAGGAGGGCGTGCGGTTGATCACCAACCTTGCGGGCGCGGCGGCGGAGGCGCCGGTTCACGGGATGGCGCTGACGGTGACGTTTGTCGAGAACATGTCGGGGCAGTTGCTGCCGGTGTTCGAGGCGGCGTGATGGATGGTGGCGCGGCGGGGTGAACCCCGCCCTACGCTCTCCTCAGCGGGGCGCTTTTGGCAGCGTTGCGGGACGCGCCTGCGGCGCGTTGCCTCCGGCGGGAGTATTTTTGAAGAAAAGAAGCAGGGTGCGGCGTTCCTGATTTCTTCTCTTTCCAAATATCTCCGGGGGGAGGCCGCAGGCCGGGGGGCAGCGCCCCCCTCTGGCGTCGAAACCGGGCGCGGCGTTTACCCCATCACCCGGATCGGCGCGCCGTCGAGGAAGGCGCGGATTCCCTCCACCACCTGCGGGTAGTTCTGGCGGTAGTTGCCTTCGGTGACATAGCCGAGGTGCGGTGAGATCTGGGCGTTGTCCAAGCGGCGGTAAGGGTGGTCGCGCGGCAGGGGCTCCACGTCGAAGACGTCGAGGGCGGCGTGGATACGGCCGCCTTCGAGCGCCGCGATCAGGGCGGCCTCGTCGACGATGGGCCCGCGCGAGGTGTTGATCAGCAGCGCGCCGGGTTTCATGGCAGCGAGTTCCGCCGCGCCGATCAGCGCGCGGGTGCGGTCGGAGAGCTGCACGTGGATCGAGAGGTAGTCGGACTGGGCGAAGAGCTGATCCTTGCCGACGTGGCGCACGGCTGCGGCCGCGCAGGCCTCGGGCGTCAGGTTCTGGCTCCAGGCGATGACCTCCATCCCGAAGGCCGCGCCGATGGCGGCGACGCGGCGGCCGAGCTTGCCGAGACCGAGGACGCCCAGCACCTTGCCTTCGAGGTCGATGCCGACGGTGATCTGCCAGGGCTCGCCCGCCTTCATCCGGGCATTTTCGAACCCGACGCGGCGGTTGAATTCGAGCATGTGGGCAAAGACCAGTTCCGCCGTCGGCGTGCCGGTGGAGTTGGTGCCGCAGACGGTGACGCCGCGCGCCTGGGCCGCCGCGATGTCGATGGCGGCGTTGCGCATGCCGGTCGTCACGATCAGTCGCAGGGCGGGCAGCGCGTCGATCACCGCCGCCGGGAAGGGCGTGCGTTCGCGCATCAGGAAGACGATCTGGAAGCCTTGCAGGGCCGCGATGACCGCTGCCGTATCGCCCAAGGGTTCGCGGAAGACCACCACCTCGCAGTCGCGCGTGACCGGGGACCAGTCGGCCATCTCGAGCGCGACGCCCTGGTAGTCGTCCAGAACCGCGACGCGCATCAGGCGACCGGAGGGGCGACCAGCGCGCCGCCGCTGGTGAAGTGCTTCTCGACCGCCGCCAGCGCCGCGGTGTGGTTGGCGCGCATGATCGCGCCGGCGAGGTTGGGGTCGTTGGCCTCGTAGGCCTTCACCAGCTGGATGTGATCCTCGAGCGATTTTGCCATCCGCGCGGGCTGGGACAGCGACAGGCGGCGGATCGCCAGCGTGCGCAGCAGCAGCGAGTCGTGGATGCGCCGGGCGGTGTTGTTGCGAGCGATGCGCGAATCGGTGTCGTGGAACTGCACCGAGAGCCAGGTGAAGGCGGTGACGTCGCCCATCCCGGCGGCGCGCTGCATCCGCCTGATGACGGCGTCCAGCGTCTGGATGTCGCTGGGCACCGCGTTGCGGGCGACCTCGATGGCGATCAGCTCGAAGATGGCCGTTCGCGTGATGTAGATCTCGCGCACCTCTTCGATCGTGTGGGCATGGGCGCGCGGGCGGCGGCGCGGCGGGATGTCGACCAGGCCCTCGCGTTCGAGCAGCATCAGCGCCTCGCGCACCGGGGTGCGGCTGGTGTGGTAGCGGCGGGCCAGTTCGACGGTGTTGAGGTCGTGGCCGGGCGGCACCGCGCCCTCGACGATCTCGGCGCCGACTTCGGAGGCGATCTGGGCCACCAGCGAGGGGCGGTCGTGGCTGCCCGCGACGATGCCGCGGATCACCCGGCGCGCCTGGAGCATCGACTGAGGCCCGGTCATCGGGCCGGTTGCGGCGTCGCGTTCGCGGAACAGTGCCTCGCCCGCCGCGCGGGGTCCGTCGCCCGTTCCGGAATCGCCGTCCAGCTCTGCGTCTGCGCGCATGGTTTTCCCCCGTTTTCCGGTGCAGGCCAGTATGCACGGTTTGCCGTCTGGTCAAACAGTTTTGCGTCTTGCGCGGTCTTGCCTTGCCGGGGTGCGCCCCGCGCGCATCGTTCAGGCCAATCCCAGCGCGTAGACCCTGTTGGCGGTACCGAAGAAGAGCGCGTCGCGTTCGTCCGTGCTGGCGGCTCCAGCGATCCGCTTGAAGCAGTTCCAGACCGTGCCGCCGGGGGCGGCTCCCTTGTCGACGGGGAAGTTCGTCTCGAACATCGCGCGGTCGGGGCCGAAGGCTTCGATGCAGGTGGTGAGGTAGGGGCCCCAGGCCTGCGCCAGTTGTTCGGAGGTGGGCGGCCGGGTCCGTTCGTGGAAGGCGAAGCCGTTCAGGCGCATCCCGAGGCCGCCGAGCTTGATCGTCACGTTGGGGCAGGAGGCGAGGCGGCGGATGCCGTGGGACCAGTCGGCGAAGACCTCGTCGCGGCGGTCCGCGTAGGGGCCGATGCCGATGGGGCCGCCGACGTGGTCCATGACGATGGAGAGGCCGGGCATGGCGCGGGCGAGGTCGACGATGTCGAGCAGTTGCGTGTGATAGGCCCAGGCATCGAAGACGAGGCCGCGCTTTTCGAGTTCGGCCAGTCCGGCGCGCACTTGTGGATCGTAATAGAACCCCGCGGGCCGTACGCGGGTGGAGCCGCGGGCGGAAGGGTCGGCGTGCCAGGGGACGGAGTAGCGGATGCCGCGGAAACGCCCCTGCCCCGCCGCGATATGCGCCTCGAGCACCGGGGCGACGCCCGCGCCGAGGGTCATGTCGGCAAAGCCGACGATGCCGCGGGCGACGTCGGTGCCGACTTGCAGCCCGGAGAGGGCGACGGCCAGTTCGGTTTCGCCTACGGGTTTCAGCTCTTCCGGGCCGTCGGTGCGATAGCCCGTCTCGCCCTCGGCGAAGATCGTGGCGACGATCTTGTGGCCGTCGCGGTCGGCGAGCAGTTCGGCGGCGGTGTAGGGGTCGTGGGCCTTGTGCCAGAGGTGGTGGTGAGCATCGACGATCCGCTGGTCGGGGAGCAGCGCCTCTTCCCGGCCCAGGGCCAGCCAGTCGGCGCGCGGCAGCGGATGGGGATGCGGCGCGGTCACGGGATCAGGACCGAGGCGCCCTGGGTCTGGCGCCCCTCCAGCGCCTCGTGCGCCTTGCGGGCGTCGGCGAGGCGGAATTCCTGGTTGACGGGCACCTTCACCTTGCCGCGCAGGACCACGTCGAGCAGGTCGTGGGCGCGCGACAGCAGCTCGGGCCGGGACCGCACGAAATAGGCGAAGGCGGCGGAGGTGATGGAGAGCGAGCCCTTGAGGTTCAGCGTGAAGAGATCGAAGGGCGGCACCTTGCCCGAGGCGGTGCCGAAGGAGACCAGCGTGCCGCGCACGCGGAGGCAGTCAAGCGAGGTGTCGAACGTCGCCTGGCCCACCGCGTCGAAGACCACCGGAACGCCTTCGCCCGCCGTCAGCGCGCGCACGCGGGCGGGCACGTCGTCCTGGCCCAGCACGAGGGCGTGCATCGCGCCGTTTTCCAGTGCGGTCCTTGCCTTGGCGTCAGAGCCGACGACACCGATCACCCGCGCGCCCAGATAGGCGGCCCATTGGGTGAGGAAGGTGCCGACGCCCCCGGCGGCGGCGTGGACGACGATGGTTTCCCCGGCCTGAACGGGGTAGACGCTTTTCAGCAGGTACTGCGCCGTCAGACCCTTGACGATCATGGCCGCCGCCGTGCGGTCGTCGATCTCGTCCGGCAGGACGATCAGGCGCGAGGCGTCGAAGAGGCGGGCCTCGGCATAGCTGCCGGGCGGGAAGGCCGGACCGCCGGCGGCATAGGCGACGCGGTCGCCGACGCGGACGTCGGTGACGCCGGGGCCAACCGCCTCGACCACGCCGGCGCCTTCGCCGCCGAGGACGTGGGGCAGCGCGGGCAGCGGGTAGCGGCCTTCGCGGTTGTGCAGGTCGGCGAAGTTGAGGCCGATGGCGGTGTGGCGGATCAGGACCTGACCGGGACCGGGGGCGCCGATTTCGATATCTTCATACACCAGCTTGTCCGGCCCGCCGTATTCGTGGACCCGTATTGCCTTGACCTTCATTCCACCACCTTGAAGCGGGGGAGTTTCACCCCGTCCGCCATATCCACGACCACCAGTGTCACCTTGCGCCCGATCACGTTCTCCGCCGGGTCTTCCACCAGGTTCGAGATCATGATCGGCCCCTCGTCCAGCCGCACCGCCACCACGTTATAGGGGGCGGGGTATTCCGGCAGGTATTCCTTGCGGAACATCACCCAGCTGATGACCGTGCCGCCGCCGCTGACGGGTTTCCATTCGGAGGCCGACGACAGGCATTCCGGGCAGACCGGCCCCGGCGGATAGCGCCAGGTGCCGCAGTCGGAGCAGCATTGCAGCCGCAGCGCGCGGTCGTCGTCAAGGAACTGCCACATCGGCGCGTCGTAGAGGCCCATGATCCGGGGCGGGGTCTTGTCCACCTGCATCTCAGTCGCTCCCGTAGATGATCGACACGGCCTTGCCGGCGACGTCGGAGGAATAGTGAACGCGCCGGGCGTTCGCGACCTGGCGGTCGCCGCATTCGCCGCGCAGCTGGCGGACGCATTCGATCTGATGCGCCCAGCCCTGCATGTAGGTTTCCGACAGGTGCCCGCCCGAGGTGTTGGTGGGCAGGGCGCCGCCAAGGCCGATGCCCTGTTCGGACATGAATTTCCCCGCCTCGCCCACGCCGCAATAGCCGTAGCCTTCGAGGGCGAGGGGGACGTGGACCGAGAAGCTGTCGTAGACCTGGAAGACGTCGATGTCCTTCGGGCCGATCCCGGCGCGGTTGAAGACTTCCTGCGCCACATGTTGCTGCGCAGGGCGGTAGAAGTCGGTCAGGCGGGGTTCGAGGCTGGTTGCGGCGCGGTTCAGGTCGAAGCGGCCGGTGGCCTCGATCCAGACGGGGTTTTCGGCGAGCTTCCTGGCAATCGACGCCTCGGCGATGATGAGGGCGACGCCGCCGTCGTTGATCAGGCAGTAGTCGAACAGCCGCAGCGGTTCGGTGATGTAGCGGGCGGCCATGTAGTCATCCAGCGTGATCTCTTTCCGCTGGATGGCGTTCGGATTGCGGGCCGATCCCTGCCGCTGGGCGACGGCGACGTGGCCGAGGTCACGTTCGGAGATGCCGTAGCGC
Organism: Pseudooceanicola sp.; assembly: GCA_020441135.1. Classification (GTDB taxonomy): domain Bacteria; phylum Pseudomonadota; class Alphaproteobacteria; order Rhodobacterales; family Rhodobacteraceae; genus Seohaeicola_A. Next base: position 19,380 of record JAGRMS010000160.1, on the reverse strand, counting down.
TCGGCATAGGCGCGGAAGGTCATGGCGTAGAGCGCGCCCTGCGAGGTCATGCCCCAGGGCGCGTGGTAGACGTAGGAGAGGAACAGGTCGCCGCCCATCGCCTGCGGCCCGCCGTATTGCGTGCCGGCGGAACGCTGGTCGTTGCCGTAGACCAGCGCGACAACTTCCGCGGCGCCAGTTTCGATGGCCTGGACGGCCTGGAGGACCGAGAGCACGGCGTCGGCCTGGTCGCCCCAGCGGACGTCCATGTGCAGCACCTCGGCCATGCGTTCGTAAGCCGTGGTCGGGCCGACGATCAGCCCGTCGATCTGGTCGCGCTTGATCCCTGCGTCCTTGAGCGCGTTGCGGAAGGCGACCGCGCCGTAGTGATAGCAGTCGCCGGGGCGTTCCCCGGCGCGGACGCGGTGCCAGTCGGCGACCCAGTCCGAATGGCCGATGCCGATGACGGCGGCGCTTCGTCTCATTTCAGGATTCCCTTGTCTTCGAGGTCGGCGATTGCGTCCTCTGGCATGGCCAGCAGGTCGCGCAGCACCTCTGTCGTGTGTTCGCCCAGAAGCGGCGGGCGTTTCAGGTCGATGCGCTCGCCATCCACGGTGAAGGGAAGCGCGGCGTAGAGACTGTTTCCGAGCTCGGGGTGTTCGACCCGCTGCCAGTAGCCGCGGGCGGCGAGCTGGGGGTCTTCCTCGATCAGCTGGCGGGAGCTGGCGACGCGGGCGGCGGGAACGCCGGCATCGCGGAGCTGTTCGGCGGCCTGTTCCGCGGGGCGGGCGCGGGTCCAGTCGGCGAGGATGGCGTCGAGGCGGGCGCGTTGCTGGATGCGGCCGGCGGCGGTGGCGAGGGTCTCGTCGGCTGCGAGGTCGTCGCGGGCCAGCACGCCGCAGAGCGCCTGCCACTTGGTGTCGGAGGTGACGGCAATGGCGATCCACTCGTCGGCGCCCTTGCTGCGGTAGATGTCGTGGGGGGCGTGGCGGGCGTCGGCGTTGCCGGTGACGGGGGGTTCCTGACCGCTCAGCGACCAGTCCATAACGCCCTGGCCGACAAAGTTGATGGTGGATTCGACTTGGCTGAGGTCGATCTTCGCGCCCTTCCCGGTTCTGTCGCGGTAACGCAGCGCGGCAAGCACGGCGAAGGCGGCGTGATAGGGGTTGGCGGCGTGGTCGGGGTAGTGGGTGCCGGGGCCGATGGGGTCGCCTTCGCGGTAGGCCGTGCCCCAGAGCAGCCCGGCAACGCCCGAGATCGTCATGCCGAGGCCGAGCATCTGGGCCAGCGGGCCGCTTTCGCCGTACATCGGCATGGAGAGGTAGATGATGTCGTCCTTGACGGCGCGCAGGGCGTCGTAGGTCAGGCCCATCCGCTCCATCGCGCCGGCGCCGAAGTTGTTCGTCACCACGTCGGACCGGCGCACGAGGTCGAGCACGATGGCGCGGCCCTCGGGGGTCTTGGGGTCGACGGTGAAGCTTTTCTTGCCGGTGTTGCGCGAGGCGAAGTAGCCCGAGCGGTTGGGCCCCGGCTGGCGGTCGCGGAAGGGGCCGCCGGCGCGCACAGGGTCTATTCTGACGGAGCTTTCGACCTTGATGATGTCGGCACCGAAGTCGGAGAAGACCTTGGTGCCGAAGGGCCCTGCCCCGGCCCAGGTGAGGTCAGTGAAGCGGATGTCAGCCAGGAAATCGGGAGTCATCGGGACAGCTCCGGCGCCTGGGAAACGGACCAGACCGGTTCGGAGAAGCGGTAGGGCGCGCCGGGGAAGCGGTGGCCGTTCACGCGCGTGAAGAAGTCGCGGTATTGCAGCTGCGGGTCGTCGGGCAGGTCGGGGAAGCGGGCGACCGGGGCGGTGATCATCTTGCGGCGCATCGCCTGTTCGCGGATCTCGGCCTTGGTCATGCTGCCGACGAAGGCGGTAAAATGGTCGCGGAAGGCGGATTTGGCGGCTTCGGTCTTGCGCCATTCCTGGTCGGACCACTCGGGGGCCGAAAGCGCCTTGCCCGAGGGGTGACCGGTCTCGTCCATCCAGGCGATCAGGGCGCGCCAGGCGGCGGGGATCGAGGGAGGCGAGGCAAAGAAGACGTGGCCATCGGCGCAGGGAAAGACGTCTTCGGAGGCGTCGCGGGTGCCTTCGCCGCCGCGGACCGAGACGCGGGATTCGAGATCCCAGACCTGGATGGCGTTTTGCAGCGAATGGGCGATGGCCTCTTGCCCCGAGACGTCGATGAGGTGGCCGCGCCCACGCTTTTCGGCGTCGCGCAGGCAGATGGCGGTGGCAACGGCGGCGTAGATGCCGCAGACCATCGCGGCCTGGCCGTAGGGCAGCCGCAGGGGCGGTTCGCCGACGTGACCGGACATCCAGGCGATGCCGCCCGCCGCCTGCACGGTGAGGTCCGAGGCCGGGGCGTCGGCCAGCGGGCCGGTGCGGCCGTAGGGCGAGCAGCAGGTGACGACGAGTTTCGGGAAGCGGTCGCGCAGCGCTTCGGCCTGGTCCCAGAAGGGCGCGTCGCGTTCCAGGAGGATGACGTCGGCGGTTGCGGCGAGGGCCTGAAACTCGGCCAGGGTTTCGGCGATGACGCTGGCCTTGGAGGCGTTGAGGAAGGCGAAGGCGCCCGGCGTCGCACGGGTCCGGTCGGGCAGGCCGCCGGGGGGTTCGACGCGGATCACCTCGGCCCCGAGGTCGGCAAAGAGCCGACCGGCGTAGCTGCCCAGCCAATGGCAGAGGTCGAGGATGCGGATGCCGGAATAGGGCTGCATCACATGTTCCTTGGCAGCATCAGCGCCATGTCGGGCCAGACGATCATCAGCCCCAGCATGGCCAGACCGGCGAGCAGGAAGGGCCAGAGCCCGGAGAAGATCTGTTCCAGCGTGACGAGGTTGCCCGCCGCCCCCTTGACCACGAAACAGTTGATGCCGACCGGTGGCGTGACCGCGCCGATCTCGGCCAGGATCACGACGTAGACGCCGAACCAGAGCGGGTCGTAGCCGAGGCCCGTCATCACCGGGTAGGTGATCGGCAGCGAGATCGCCAGCAGCGAGGGCGCATCCATCAGGGTACCGAGAACGAGGTAGACCATCGTGACGATGAGGACGACGATCGCCGGGTTCAGGCCGCCGTCGACCAGCAGGTCGCGGATGGCGCCGGAGGCCCCGGAGAGGGCGAGGAAGCGGGCGAAGAGCAGGCCGCCGACGATGATGGCGAAGATCATCGCGGTCAGCGTCACGGTTTCCAGCAGGATGCCGCCCAGTTCCAGCCCGCGCAGGCCCCGGCAGCGGATGACGGCCATGACGAAGGTGACGAAGGCGCCGACTCCGCCCGCCTCGGACGGGGTGAAGACGCCGCCGTAGAGACCGCCGAGCATGATCGCGATGACCGCGATCAGCGGGCCGACCATGCGGAGCGACCAGATCTTTTCCTTTAGCGTGTAGCTGACGTTTTCGGCGGGGGCCTTGTGGGGCGCGAGTTTGGCGGTGAGGATGATGACCATCACCAGCAGCAGGGCAAAGATCGCCCCGGGCAGGATGCCGGCGATCAGGAGCTTGCCGATGCCGCTGTCGGTGAGGATGCCGTAGACCACCATCAGCGCGGATGGCGGGATCAGCACGGCCAGCGTGCCCGCGATGGCGATGGAGGCGGCGGCAAAGCCACGGTCGTAGCCGCGCTCGATCATCTCGGGCAGGGCGAGGCGGGTGAAGAGGGTGGCGGTACCGACGGAGGAACCGGAGGCGGCGCCGAAGGCCGCCGCCGCGCCGGTAGAGGCGACGGCCAGCCCGCCCGGCAGGCGACCGAACCACTTGTGCGCGGCGTCGAAAAGGTCGGACCCGATCCCGGCGCGCATGGCGAAGAAGCCCATGAGCAGGAACATCGGGATGACCGAGAAGTGAAAGCCGTTCACCACCGAGAAGAAGATGGTTCCGAGGATCGCGGTGGCCGGGACGATGCCCTTCAGCACGATGACGCCGACAAAGCCGCAGGCGGTCAGCGCCACCATGATCGGCGCGCCGAAGAGGATCGAGAGCAGCAGGAGCCCGATGCCCGAGATACCGATGATCAGGTCAGGCATGATGTGCGCCTTCGCGTTTGTCTTCGTCGAGGCCAAGCAGGCTTGCCACCATCTCGACCAGGAATTGCAGGCAGACCAGCAGCGTCCCAAGCGACACCGCCATCTTGGAGGGCCAGAGCGGGAAGCGCATGGTCGCGCCCCAGGCCTGTTCGCCCATGCGGTAGGAGCGCATCGCGTATTGCCAGGTGCCGTATGTCACCGCCGCAAACAGGAGGAAGCCGACCAGCATCCAGAAGGCGCGGATGATCCGGTTTGCCCCCGGCGACAGGCGCGACGTGAGGAATTCGGAGGAGACGTGGTTGTTGCTGGCCAGCGCCCAGGCGAAGGGCAGCATGATCGCCACCGGCAGCAGGGCCTGGGTCAGTTCCACCCCGGCGGGCAGCGGCGCGTTGAGCACCTTGCGCGTCACGGCGTTGATGTCGATCACCCACATGATGAGGAAGGTGACGATCCCGGCCAGGATCGCGGCCCATTTGGCCGAGGCGGTGATCCAGCGCCGCAGGGTCAGGAAGAAGGACATGCAGGTCTCCGGGGTGACAGTGGCGTGGAGTGGTTCACCCGCTCCACGCCACCACTCTAGGACAGTTCGGGAGCAGACCCTACTCGGTCAATTCCTTGACCACCGCGTCGGCGTCGGCCTCGGGCATGCCCGCACCCATCGCCCGGCCCTTCCACGAGGCGCGCACTTCCTGCACGCGGGCGTTGCCCAGCGTCGCGTCGAGGAAGACGTCGGCGGGGAAGTCGATGATCTCGACCGTGCCCTCGTCCTTCCACTTCTTCTTGACGTTGACCTCGGCCTCGGCGAACAGCCGCAGCATCTCGGCCAGGTGATCCTCTTTCATCGCGTCGAGGATTTCCTTCTGGCTGTCGCTGAGCCCGTTGTAGACGTCCTGGTTGATCACCAGGATATGGCCCCAGGAGGCGCCCATCGGGACGTTGATGAAATACTTCGCCACCTCGTCCAGCTTGAAGGCCGCGACCAGCGCGATGTCGGCGGCGGAGCAGTCGAGCACGTTGTTGGACATCGCCTCGTAGGCCTCGACGTCGGGCATCCCGACCGGGACGGCGCCGACCGCCTCGATCATCGCCGGAAGAGCGACGCCGTAGGAGCGGATGCGCTTGCCCTTGAAGTCGTCGAGCGTGCGGATCGGCGAGGTGCAGATGAAGCCGTAGGGCGGCAGCGGGCGCACCGAGACCATCTTGAGGTTGTATTTCGCCAGTTCCTCGCGGAAGGCCGGGTACTTCTCGCTCCAGCTGAGCATCAGCTCGCCCAGTTCGCCCTGGCTTTTCGGCTGCGGCCAGAAGAACGGGATCGCGTTGTTCACCACGAACTGGTCGGGGAAGTAGGGCGTCACCACGTTGCCCATGTCGATGACGTTGGTTTCCACGGCGGTCGGCACCTCGCCGACGCTGGCCAGCACGCCGCCCCAGTTGACGTTGATCTTGAGATCGCCGCCCGAGCGCTTGTCGACTTCCTCGGCCATCCACTTGAGCGCGGCGGCATACATCGAGCAGCACTCGGGCAGGTGTTCGCCCCAGGTCAGCTCTTTCGCGGTTGCCGGAACCGCCAGCGATCCGCCCAGCATGGCGGCGACGGCCGCGCCTTGAAACAGTTTCCTCATATCTCCCCCCTCTTGCCGCCGTGACACGGTCGGCCGATTGTTCCCTAGGCGATCCTCTCGCCCCAAATATGCCGACACTTTGCTGTGGGCTTGGTGGTGCAAGGCGCGGGATTTTCCGCAAGTGCATCCCAAATCACCCGTTCGGCAGGGGGATATTCCCTTGATTCCTTATCGAGGTCAATAAACTGTCGACACAAAATGCCCGGCTTTCGGAATATTTTCGTGTCAGGCGGGGCGCTCAGCGCGCCGCCGCCCGCACCTGCGCCCGTGCGCCCTGCCAGTTCAGCACCAGCCCGACCAGCAACACGCCCAGCCCCACCACCGAGACCCAGGGCGCGGGGTAGAGGAGCGCGCCGCCGCCGATGGCGAAGATCACCCGTTCGACCGCGCTGGCCCGGCCCACCGCCCAGCCTTCGATGGCGGAGCTGAAGGCGATGATGCCGATCAGCGCGGTGACCACATTGACGACGAAGGCCGCGTTGATGCCGTTGAGGCCGATGAGGTCGGGGTGGAAGGCGAACATGAAAGGCACCAGCCAGGCCACGAAGCCGAGCTTCAGCGCGGCCCAGGCCACCTTTGTCACCGGGGCCTTGGCGACCCCGGCGGCGGCGAAGATCACCACGGCCACCGGCGGGGAGAGGCCGCTGAGCACGGAGTAGTAGAAGATGAAGAGGTGCGCGGCGATCAGGGGCATCCCCATGTCGATCAGCAGCGGCGCGGTGAGGCTGGCGACGATGACGTAGGCGCCGACCGTGACGACCCCCATGCCGACGATCACCGCGACCGCGGCGCACATCACCAGCGCGACGAAGAGCGAATCGCCGGCGACGTTGCCGATCAGCGTGGTCAGCCGTGCGCCGAGGCCGGTGAGCAGCAGCATTCCGACCACGATCCCGGCCAGCCCCAGCGCCACGGCCATCGAGCCGAGCGTGCTGGCCCCGTCGATGACGAATTCGTTGAGACGTCGGAGGGACAGCATCCGGGTTTCGGGCAGGAACTGCACGCCGACCAGGAGCATGAAGAAGGTGATCGCGATGGAGAAGCTGATGGAGTACTTCATGAACAGCAGCGCGATCAGCACCGCCATCGGGATGAACAGCAAGAGCGACTTGAGCGCGTTGACCTTGATGCTGCCGATCTCGTCCGCATCGGCCGAGGCGATGTCGACCCGGCAGGAGCGGAAGTGAACCTGCGCGAAAAGGCTCGCGTAGTAGAGCAGCGCGGGGACGAGGCAGTAGCCCGCGATCAGGATGAAGGGAGTGTTGGTATACTCTGCCAGCAGGAAGGCCGAGGCACCCAGGATCGGCGGTACGAACTGGCTGCCGGTGGAGGCGACGGCCTCGACCCCGCCCGCGAAGGAGGCGGAGTAGCCCGCGCGCTTCATCAGCGGGATCGTGATGGTGCCGGTGGTCAGCACGTTGGTGATGCCGCTGCCCGTCACCATGCCCATCAGGGCGGAGCCGATGACCGCGACCTTGCCGGGGCCGCCGCGCGTGTTGCGGCAGAGGCCGAAGGTCAGGTTCAGCAGGAAGGTGCCGACGCCCGAGACGTTCAGCAGGGCGGTGAAGAAGACGAAGATCGTCACAAAACCGGCGGCGAAGGCCAGCGGCGTGCCGAAAATGCCGTCGAAACCCAGAACCGTCACCTTGAGCGCGTTTTCCCAGGTGATGCCGGCATGGTTCAGGATGCCGGGGGCATAGTTGCCGTAGACGGTGTAGAGCATGAAGGCCGCGACAACGAAGATCAGCGGTTTCGCCGTGGTGCGCCGCGCGGCCTCGAACACGCCGAGCAGCATCAGGAGGGCCAGCCAACGTTCCTTTACCGTCAGGTAGCTGTCGAACAGCATGTCGTCCCAGTAAAGCACGAGGTAGACCACCGGGATGCCCGTCGCGACGATGGTCAGGATGTTGAAGGCGATTTCGGCCGGCGAGTCCTCGCGGAAGATGCCGGAGGGGAACAGCAGGATCACGCAGGCCACGGCGGCCAGCAGGAAGATCGGGCGGTGTTCGTAGGCGTTCAGCGCGCCGACGAAGGCGACATAGAGCGCCGAGACCAGCAAGGCCGCGCTAATCAGCGCGACGAGGATTCGTTGCACCCGCTGGACGGGGGAATGTACGGCAACTTCGATGGTCATCAGAGCCTATCCAATAGGAAAAGGCGGTCGGCGCAGGGCCGACCGCATCAGGTCAGCCTTGGGACTTGAGCTTTTCAGCCCATTCCTTGGCGCCCGGCACATCATGCTCGAGGTAATACTTGAGCGCGCCGGGGTGGGGAGGAACCGTGACGCCCTTCAGCGCGGTTTCCAGCGTGACGATCTTGAACGCCGGATGCGCCTGCTTCAGCACGTCGATGTTTTCCCAGACCGTCTTGGTCAGCTCGTAGGCGAGATCGTCCGGCAGGTCGCGGTGCAGGACGGCATAGACGCCGTGGAAGAAGGCGAGGCCGGGATCGGGGATCTCGATCATCGGATAGACCGAGGGGTCGAACTTCTGCGCGTAGACCGGGAACATCGCCTCGACCTCGGCCGTCTTGGCCGGATCGGGTTGCAGCAGCCGGATCTCGCGCCGCGTCGACAGCTCGGTGATCGCGCCGGAGCCGTAGGCGCGGCTGGCCGACAGGCCGCCGATGTTACCGTTGCCCAGTTCCTCGATGGATTGCGAAGTGTTGTAGGGCAGCACCTCGACATCCTTGAAGGGGTCGATCCCGTGGGCGACCAGCAGCGCGTTGATGAAGGCGAAGGCGTTGTCCCAGCGTTCCGGGTGGTCCTTGCTGATCGGGATCACCGGGCCGCCGATCTTCATGCCCGAATCCTTGAGGTCATAGACGGTGGTGACGCCCGACGCCTTGTCGACGAAGACGTTGTAGACGGCTTCCTGCGCGAAGAACCAGGTGCGGACGGGGATATCCTTGCCCGTGTAAGGGCCTTCGCCCTTGTAGCCCTGGTCAAGGTCGAAGCTGACGTGCATCCCCCCTGCCCGCTCGGCGCGTTGCAGCTGGGGGAAGACCTCGATGGCGGAGCCCGGGCTGACGGTGGCCGTGGCGCGGACGTTCGGCATCTTTTCGGACAGCATCGCGGTCAGCGCGGACATGCCGGCGAAGTAGGTGCCGGTGGCGCTGGCCGAGCCGAAGACCAGCTCCCAGGTGTCGCCGTTCTTCATCTTGTCGACAGATGCGTTCTGCGCCGACAGGGGCGACGCCACCAGCGCCGCGCCAAGCGCAAGGCCCGCGGCCCGCTGCATGATCGATTTCATTGCGTTTTCCTCCCTTAGGCGCTGTCCGGCGACCGTTGCCGCCCCAGCGCACCCCGTTTTCCGGCCGCCGCGCTCGGTTCCCCGGCGGCACCGCCTCCTCTTGCGCTTTGGGCGCGAGTGCCGACAGGTTAGACTGCGCAGGTTGAGACGCGAAAGTCACGTTACGGCATGCAGCCGTCGCGGATGGCGACGGCCTGCGCCGTGGATGGCGACGGCGGTGACGGGGGAGAGGCCCGGGGGGCGCTGCCCCCGCCGCCATTGTCGCTCGGACCAATGGCGCAACAATGGCGGCCCCCCGGGATATTTGGAGCAAGTGGAAACAGGGGGCGCTTTCCCTGCGGGCTTCCATCGCCGGCCGCGAGGCGCGGTTTCCGGGAACAGAGGGCGGCGCGGGGCGGGAACGGTCTAGTTTATGCGCATGAAACAGACCATTCTGGCCACCGGCCTGCGCTTTCCCGAGGGGCCCGTCTTTGCCGCCGACGGGTCCATCCTGCTTGTCGAGATCGAGCGCGGGACGATCACCCGCGTGGCGCGGTCTGGCGAGGTCGGCGTGCTGCATACGCTTGGCGGCGGGCCGAACGGGCTGGCGTTCGGGCCGGACGGAGCGCTGTATGTCGCCAACAACGGCGGGTTCCTGTTCCGCGAGACCGAGGGGCTGAACCGTACCCGGCCCGGCACGCCCGAGGGCTATGCCGGGGGGTGGATCGAGCGGCTGGACCTTGAGACTGGTGAGCGACGCAGGCTCTATACGCAATGCGGCGGGCATGGGCTGGTGGGGCCGAACGACCTGGCCTTCGATGGGCAGGGCGGGTTCTACTTTACCGATTACGGCAAGACCTATCCGCGCCATCGCCCGCACGGCGGGTTGTACTACGCGCGCGCGGACGGGTCGTTCATTGCCGAGGTCGCCTTTCCGATGGTGACGCCGAACGGGGTGGGCGTCTCGCCCGATGGGCGGACGGTCTATGTGGCGGAGACCGAGACGGCGCGGCTTTGGGCGTTTGACCTGGAGGGACCGGGCGTTGCCTCGGGAGCGCGCAGGACGCCGCACGCACCGCATCTGGGGCGGCTGGTGGTGGGGTTGCCGGGATATCAGCGGTTCGACAGCCTGCATGTCGACCGGGCGGGCAACATCTGGGTGGCGACGATGGTGACGGGGTGCATTACCGTCGTCAGCCCCGAGGGCGCGGTGCTGCGGACCATTCCGACGGGCGATCCGATCACCACGAACGTGACGCTTTCGCCGTCGGAACGGGAGGCCATCGTGACCCTGTCGGGCACCGGGCGGCTGCTGTTGCTGGAGTGGTAGCGCTAGTAGGGTCTGTAGGCGGTGTAGGTGTTGTGCTGGACAACCTGGGCTGCCAGCGCGCCGAGGCGGGGGAGGAAGATGTGTTCGGGCTCGCAGAAGCTGGCGTTCATCAGGACGTAGAGCCGCCCTGCCGGGTCGGATTGCAGGACCATTGCCTGGCGCACGCCGGACGCCGGGTCGGCGGCGATGGTCTGGACGGTGTCGATCAGGGCGGCGGGGTCGGTCATGTCGAAGCGCAGGAGGCGCAGGCGGGGAGAGGCTTGCAGCACGGCGTCGCCGGGCCAGAGCTGGTGACCGACGGAGCGGTCGACTTTCGTGCGAGTGGTCACGCGGCGGGTCCAGGGGCTGAAGTTCGCGCCCGAGACCGCGAGGTATTCGTCGCTGTCGAGCACCGAGAGCGCGGTCATGTCGTAGAAGGCGAGATACTTCGGGTGCCCCTCGGCCGCGACGAAGCGGAGGCCCGAGAGGAATCCGGGGACGGCCACACGCTCGGCCAGGTGTTCGGTGTCGTACCAGGCGTTGAACTCGTCCTCGTGGTCCGGGGCCGGGTTGGCCTGCACCATCAGGTAGCCGTGGGTGGGCATGAGGGTCTCCGCTAAAGTGTCGACTTTATTCCGGGTGGCGACAGGCGCGCCCCCTGGGAAACAGTCATTAAACAGGCAAAGACCGTTTGACAATCCGCCCGTGTGCCGTTCTTTTCCACCGCAAAAGTCGACAGTATGGAGAGACAGATGAAAACCTGGATGATCACGGGCGGGACGCGCGGATTTGGCGCGGCGGTGGCGCGCGAGGCATTGGCGCGGGGCGACCGGGTGGCGATCACCGGGCGCGACAAGGCGGCCTGTGCGGCGATTTCCGACAGCGACCGCGCCTTGCCGGTGGCGCTGGACATGACCAAGGCTGAGGATATCGCCCGGGCGGTGGCCGAGGTGCAGGACTGGGCCGGCGGCATCGACGTGCTGTTCAACAACGCGGGCCGGGGCCATCACGGGGCGATCGAGGAAGTCTCGGACGCGGAAGCCAAGGCGCTGTTCGAGCTGAACGTCTTCGGGCTGCTGGACCTGACGCGGCAGGTGCTGCCGGGGATGCGCGCGGCGCGCAAGGGGCACATCATCAACGTCGGCAGCATCGCCGGGATGACGGGCAATCCGGGGTCGGGCATCTATTCGGCCACCAAGTTCGCGGTGGCGGGGATCACCGAGGCGATGGCGGCGGAGCTGGCGCCGTTGGGAATCGGTGTCACCCTGCTGGCGCCGGGGCCGTTCCGGACGGATTTCAACGGTGGCTCGCTGACACGGTCGGCCGCGGTGATCGACGACTATGCGGGGACCGCGCACAAGCGGATCGCGGCGCTGCGCGAGACGGACGGGCAGCAGAAGGGCGACCCGCTGAAGCTGGCGACACTGGTCTGCGACATCGCGGGGACGGACAGTCCGCCGCTGCACCTGTTCGTCGGCAGCCCGGCGGTGGATCGCGCGCGGGCCAAGCTGGCGGAGATTGCGCAGGACATCGACGCCTGGGAAGGGCAGAGTCGCGCCACGGATTATTGAGGGGGCGCGATGCTTCTGGTGCAGATCCACGCGCTTGGCGCGACTCCGGCGATGTGGGAGGAGGCGTCGGGGCTGCTGGGCGGCGAAACGTTGTCCCCTGCCCTGTTCGGGATTGGCGACGTGCCGCGGCATGGCGGGCCGCCGGGGCTGGAGGATCACGCGGACTTTTTAGCGCCTGTTATCGCGGCGCTTGGCAGGCTCGTGGTGATGAGCGGCTGCGCGATCGGGGGGATGGTGGCCGCCGCGGTGGCGGCGCGGCTGGGGGCGCAGGTGCGGGGGCTGGTGCTGGCCAATCCGATCCTGCGGATCACCGAACCGGCGGGCGAGGCGTTAAGGGCGCGCGCGGCGCGGGCGCGGGCCGGGGGGATCGGGGCCATCGAGGAAGAAGTTCTGGACCGGGCGTTCGACGGGCTGGAGATACCGGCGCAGCGCGCGGCCTTCGGGCGGCATCTGCGCGGGATTTCAGGCGATGCCTATGCGGATCTGGCGGAGGGAATTTTCGGGGCGGATATCGGCGCTGCGCTGGAACGGCTGACTTGTCCGGTCCTGCTGGTACCGGGTGGCCGGGATGTTGTGTTGCCCGGCTGGCATGTCGACGAGATTGTCGCGCTGACGGGGGCGGAGGTTCGCCCGGCGCCATCCGGGGGCCATTTCATGCCGCAGCAGGCGCCGGAGGAATACGCGGCGGCGGTGGCGCCGTTCCTGGGGCGGCTTTAGGCCCCTGCCCTGTCGATGTGAGCGTTCACCAGCGCGGCAAAGGCGTCGGGCTGTTCGATGTGGACCATGTGCGGCGCGCCCGCGATCACGTCGAGGCGTACGTCGCGCAGGCCCGAGGCGGTTGCCTGCATCGCCTCGAGCGAGGTGCCCTTGTCGTGTTCGGCATGGATGAGCTGCACGGGGCAGGTGATGTCGACCAGGCGTGCGGTCAGGTCCAGGTTGGCGATGGTCTGCCAGCCGGTGTTCCAGTCGGCGGGGTCGAGCCCCAGCAGGTGCTGGCGATAGTGCGCGGCGTCGAAGCCGGGAGAGAACCAGCGGTCCATCGTCTCGGCCAGGACGGACTCCATCCCCTCGGCCATGGGTCGCTCGCCACGCGCGCGCAGGACGGGGCGGCCCGCTTCGGGGATGGTGCTGGGACAGGCGGAGATCAAGGCGGCGGTCACGAGGTCGGGGCGGGATATCGCCAGCGCCGTTGTGACCATGCCGCCGAAGGAGACGCCGACCACCGGGCAAGGGCCGATGCGCTCGATCAGCTCCGCCACGTCCGCCGCGTAGTCGAAGACGTCGACCGATCGCGGGTCGCGGGGCGAGAGACCGTGCGCCCGCAGGTCCGCCGCGATCACGCGGCGGTCGGCCAGCAGCGGGGCGACGGCAGACCAGCAGGTGCGGTCCAGCCCGACCGGATGCAGCAGGACGACGGGTTTGCCGTCGCCCTTTGACGTGTAGTTCAGCGCGACCATCAATCGCTCTCGATGGGGACCAGGAAGTTGCCGTCCTCGATCTTTTTCACCCCGTCGACGTAGAGCGTCGGGTGCAGGATCACGCCGTCCATGTGGATGTTCGAGCGGATCGAGCCGCCGACGTCGACGTTGGTGCCGAGGCCGAAGTGCATGGTGCCCATGATGTTCTTGTCCTCGCGCTGGATGCCGCGCACGACGGCCTTGGCGTTGACGCCGACCGAAGCCTCGGCCGGACACATATAGGCGTTGTCGTCGCCGTAGGCCTTGAGGTAGTCGCGCAGGATCCGGGCGTCGGCATCGCCGTCGATCGAGATGACCTTGCCGTCCTTCACCGTCAGCTCGATGGGCGAGAAGACGCGGCCGATGTGGTGCATGGTCAGGTCGATCACCAGCTTGCCGTTGGCGGAGTATTCCACCGGGGCGACGTTGAACTCGCCGGTCGGGAACAGGTAGTAGAGCAGGTTGTTGCCGGGACGGTTTTCGTCCTTGGCGAAGTTGATGATCTTGAAGCGGTCGAAGTCGTCGCCCGGCAGCGGCGGCTGGGTGATCCGGTCCTTCACCGAATAGGTGAAGTCAGTGCCGTGGCGCGAGGTGACGCGGCATTCCTGCGCGTTCTTCCCGAAGACGTTCTTGGCGACGTAGTGCTTGCGCACCGCGATGTCCTTCATGTCGTCGGTGACGGCGCCGGACTGGAACATTTCCAGCGTCATGCCGCCGTCCATGCAGATCGCGGGAATCCCGGCCTCCATCGCGCGGAAGTTGGCGGGGGAGTGCAGCATGCCGGTGGAGGCGAGCAGGATGTTGAAATCGGATTTCATCATCGCCTCGCAGACGGCGAGCGGCGGGTCGTAATAGTCGGCGGGGCGGCGTTCGAACAGGGCGACGGTTGCTTCCGAGCCGATGTCGGCCAGGATCGTCATCACCGCCTGCCAGACGCGCGGGTCATGGGCGGTGTCCGACAGCACCAGCACGCGGCTGCCCGCCTTGATGTTCCGCACGAGGGGTGCGCGGAGGTATTCCAGCGTTCCCGAGAATGTCGTGCTCATGTGTGTCTCCTCTTATCGTTGGCCGCCCTTGGCGGCATCGGTCCTTGTTCGTGGAGTTTCCGGCCGTCACGGCGGCGGGTCGAAGTCCCCCGTTTCTTACGGAGTCGCGTAGCATGGCGCCTGAAATATGTCGACATATTTTCGCTAAGTGCTTGCCGTCATGATTTTCAGAAGTCCCGGGAACCCTTCGAACTGTCATAATTCATTAGCGATTGCCTGATCGAGATCGCGGGTCTTTCGATCTGACGCCGATTCGCATCATATCCTTACTGTCGACAAGTCAGAAGGCGTAGGGGGTCTCCTCCAGCCCCGGCACCTCGGTCTGCATCGACAGCAGCGCCCCGGCCAGGGGGTCGGCTTTCAGCGCGTCGGCGCTCATGTGCTGGCGGCCGGTGGTGATGAAGAGCGTGCGCATGTCCTCGCCGCCGAAGGCGACGCAGGTGGGCTGCACCGCCGGGACCGGCACGACACGGGCGAGCGTGCCGTCGGGGGCGAAGACGTCGATGCGCCCTGCCCCGTATTGCGTGCTCCAGACGTAGCCTTCGGCGTCCACGGTCGCGCCGTCGGGCATCCCGCCGCTTTGCATCCGGGCGAAGAGGCGTCGGTTGCCGACCTCGCCCGTCGCGGGATCGAGGTCGAAGGCCCAGATCGCCGGTTCGCGCGCGTCGGAGAAATACATCACCGTGCCATCCGGCGAGAAGCTGAGGCTGTTCGGAACCAGCACCTGGTCGGCGACCTGCACCAGCCCGCGATCGTCGACGCGGAAAAGCACGCCCGCCGGCGCGCGCTTGAGGTTGTCCATGGTGCCGATCCACAGCCGCCCCTGCCGGTCGCAGTGGCCGTCGTTGAATCGCATGTCGGGCTGGTCGGCATAGGTGTCGGAGAGCATCGTCGTCTCGCCCGTTTCCAGGTTGAACAGGCCCATGCCGGTTTGCAGGCCGACCAGGAGCCGTCCATCCCGCTGGAAGACGTAGGTGCCGACCGTCTGCGGCATCGCCCAGCTGCGCAGTTCGCGCGTGACGAGGTCGAGGCGATAGAGGCAGGGCTTGCGCACGTCGATCCAGTAGAGCGCGCCCTCGTCGCTGCGCCAGGTCGGCACTTCGCCCAAAGCGTCGACAGCTTCGGTGTGGACGGTGAAGGTGGTTCCCTGGTGATCGACGGTGTAGGGTTGCAAGACCGTTATCCTTCTATCGTTCGGCCCGATGCAGAGTCGGGGGTTGGCCGAACACTAGACAGATCAACTGTCGACAGGAAGTCGAAAATCGGCAAAGTCTGGATGCCGACTGCCTGTGCCCGCCGAATTTTGCCCGTGCCACCGAAAGGACGACCCATGCGCTTTGACCTCTTCACGCTTCAGCTTCTGCTTACCGTCTGCGAGGAAAAGAGCATCGCGCGGGCGGCGGACCGCGAGAACATCGCCGCCTCGGCCGTCAGCAAGCGGATTTCGGACCTGGAGACGCGGCTGCGGATGTCGTTGTTTCACCGCACCTCGAAGGGGCTGGAACCGACGGCGGCGGCGCATACGCTGGTCCACCATTCGCGCGTCGTGATGCGCGACCTGAAGCAGATGGAAATCGAGCTGGCGCATCATGCCGCCGGAGTCAGCGGGCTGGTGCGGATCTTTGCCAGTGTCTCGACCATCATCCAGCACCTGCCGTCGGACCTGCGGGCCTTTTTGAACAATCACGCGGCGATCCGGGTGGAGTTGCAGGAAGGATCGAGCCAGCAGGCGGTGGAGGCGGTTTCGGAATATGCCGCCGATATCGGCATCTTTGGCGGCGTCGTGCCGCGCCAGGGGCTGCGGGTAATGCCCTATCGGGTCGACCGGCTGGTGGTGCTGGTGCATCGGGAGCATCCGCTGGCGGAGCGCGAGTCGGTGAAATTCGCGGAGTTCCCGGACCATGACTTCATCGGGCCGAACAAGGGAAGTTACCTCGACGCGCTGGTGTTGCGCGCGGCGTCGGAGCTGAGCCGACCGCTGACCATGAAGATCCGGGTGAACGGGTTCGAGACGGTGGCCGGCATGGTGGAGGGGCAGATGGGTATCGGGCTGGTCCCCGAAGGTTGCGCCGCGCGCTATGTCAGCGGGGGCGAGCTGGTTGCCGTCGCGCTGGACGAACCCTGGGCGGCGCGGCCCTGGAACATCTGCGTGCGCGACACTCCGACCCTGCCGCCGCCGGTGCGGCTGCTGCTGGAGCACCTGAGCGCCGACAAGGCGGCCTGATCGCCTCTGGCGATGCAACCGTTCCGAACAACGACTTCGGGGGTGCGGACCCCGATCCTATAGATGCACCCGACATTTGCAGGAAGGAATCCGCCCGTGAAAATCGCAGTTCTCCCCGGTGATGGCATCGGCAAGGAAGTCACCGCCCAGGCCGTCAAGGCCCTGCGCGCGGTGGTTGGCAACGCGATCCCGATGGAGATGACCGAGGCCGCCATCGGCGGCGCGGCGCTGGATACGGTCGGGACCGCCCTGCCCGAGGAGACGGTCGAGATCGCGCGCAAGGCCGACGCGATCCTGCTGGGCGGCACCGGCGTGCCCGAGGACGAGCACCGCCCGCCGAAGGACGGCGCAGGCAACGGTCTGCTGCGGCTGCGCAAGGCGCTGGGGCTTTACGCCAACTTCCGGCCGGTGACGCTGTTTCCCGAGCTGCTGAGCGCCTCGACCCTGAAGCCCGAGGTGGTGGACGGCGTCGATCTGCTGATCATCCGCGAGCTGAACGGCGATCTGTATTTCGGCGAGCCGCGGGGCATCTTCAAGGGTGACGACGGCAAGCGCTATGGCATCAACACGATGCATTACAGCGAGGGCGAGATCGAACGCATCGCGCACTCGGGTTTCCAGGCGGCGATGCGGCGCAATCGCAAGCTGTGTTCGGTGGACAAGTCGAACGTGCTGGAGACGATGATGCTGTGGCGCGAGGTGGTGATCGAGGTCGGGAAGCAGTATCCCGAGGTCGAGCTGTCGCACCTGTATGTCGACGCGGCGTCGATGGTGTTGATCCGCAACCCCAAGCAGTTCGACGTCATCGTGACAGGCAACGTGTTCGGCGACATCCTCTCCGACGCGGCGGCGATGCTGGCGGGGTCGATCGGGATGCTGCCCTCGGCCTCGCTTGGCGCCAACAACAAGGGTCTGTACGAGCCGGTTCACGGCACTGCGCCGGATATCGCGGGCAAAGACATCGCCAATCCGCTGGCAGCGATCCTGTCGGCGGCGATGATGCTGCGGCATTCCTTCGGGATGGAGGAGCACGCGGCACGGGTCGAAAATGCGGTTCGGTCGGTGCTGCGCGACGGGTTCCGGACGGCGGATATCCGCGAACCGGGCTGCACCACGGTCGGGACGGTCGCGATGGGCGACGAGGTGGTGAAGGCGCTGCTGCGCGAGGCGACGCAGGCGACGGTTGCCGCCAGCTGATGGATTGACGAGGGGGCCGACCGGATCGTCTGGCGGCCCCTTTCCTATCGGGTGCCCCGGCTGAGCCAGGGTGTCGCCGCCGCGCTGCGGGCTTCGTGCGCGGCAATGGCCTCGCCCTCGGCCAGGGCCTCGTCGATCAGGTCGCGCCCACGCAGAAGGCGGTCGCGGTCGGAATCGGTGATGGCGAAGTCGAGGGTGCCGAGGCGCATGTGGTGGATCTGGCGGCTTTCCAGATCGACGTCGAAGACCGCTTCTTGCGGGTTCTCGGCGGCCTTCAGGCAGGCCGCGAGGTCGGCTTCGGACACTACGGCAGTGATGATGCCGTTGTTGACGCAGTTCGCCTTGAAGATATCCGCGAACATCGGGGAAATCAGGCAACGGAAGCCATAGGCCTTCAGCGCCCAGGGCGCGTGTTCGCGTGAAGAGCCGGAGCCGAGGTTGCGCCCGGCGATCAGGATCGTCGCCTGGTCATAGGGTTCGCGGTTCAGGATGAAATCCGGGTTCAGGCTGCCATCGGGGCGATAGCGCAGGCTGTGGAACAGGAAGTCTCCCATCTGCGCGCGGTCAGGCTTGCGCAGGAATTGCTGGGGATAGAGCAGGTCGGTGTTCACATCCGTCGCCGGATAGGGCGCTGCGATGCCCCGATGTCCCTTGATAGAGTCCATATCTTAGCCCCGGTAGAATTGCCGCACGTCGGTCAGGTGCCCGGTGATCGCCGCCGCCGCCGCCATGGCCGGGCTCATCAGGTGGGTGCGCGCGCCCCTGCCCTGCCGCCCCTCGAAGTTGCGGTTCGAGGTCGAGGCGCAACGCTGGCCGGGCTTCAGTTTCTCGCCGTTCATGGCGAGGCACATGGAACATCCCGCCTGGCGGAAATCGAAACCGGCCTGGGTGAAAACCTTGTCCAGCCCCTCGGCCACCGCCTGTTCGCGCACCATGCCCGAGCCGGGAACGACCCAGGCGGTAAGCCCCTCGGCGACCTTGCGGCCCCGAACCACCTGCGCGGCGGCGCGCAGATCCTCGATGCGGCCATTGGTGCAGGAGCCGATGAAGACGTGATCGATGCGCAGGTCGGTCAGTGGCTGGCCGCCGGTGAGGCCCATGTAGTCGAGCGCGCCCCTGAGCCCCTCGTCGTCCTGGTCGGGCGTCGGCACATGGCCCACCACCGGCAGCGCCTGGCCGGGGTTGGTGCCCCAGGTGACGTAGGGCGCGATCTCGGCGGCGTCGAGCACCACCTCGGTGTCGAAAATGGCGTCGTCGTCCGAGCGCAGACCCTCCCACGCGGCCCGCGCCTGATCCCAGAGCGCGCCTTTCGGCGCATAGTGTCGGCCTTCGAGATAGGCGAAGGTCGTCTCGTCCGGGGCGACCATCCCGGCGCGGGCGCCGCCTTCGATGGACATATTGCAGAGCGTCATGCGCTGCTCCATCGACAGGGCGCGCACCGCCTCGCCCGCGTATTCGATGACGTGGCCGGTGCCGCCAGCAACCCCGATGCGGTGCAGGATCGACAGGATCATGTCCTTGGCGGTGGTGCCCTCGGGCAGCCGCCCGTTGACCGTGACGCGCATGGAGCGGGACCGCCGCTGCACGATGGTTTGCGTCGCCAGCACATGTTCGACCTCGGAGATGCCGATGCCGAAGGCCAGCGCGCCGAAAGCGCCGTGGGTCGAGGTGTGGCTGT
>JAGRMS010000159.1 GCA_020441135.1 Pseudooceanicola sp. | reverse complement strand
GACGCCGCCGTCGACGCCGCCGTCGCCGCCGGCTACCGCCACTTCGACACCGCGCCCCGCTACGAGAACGAGGCCGGGGTCGGCGCGGCCCTGCGCGGCACCGGGCTGGCGCGCGACGGCTATTTCCTGACCACCAAGGTCTGGCATACCGAGCTGCGCGCCGATGCGTTCCGCGCCTCGGCCGAGCGCAGCGTCGAGGCGCTTGGCGTCGGTCCGGTCGACCTGCTGCTGATCCACTGGCCCAACCCCGAGGTGCCGCTTGCCGAAACGCTGGGCGCGCTGGTCCAGGCCAGGCGCGACGGGCTGACCCGCCACATCGGCGTGTCGAACTTCCCCGCCCGCCTGCTCGACGAGGCCGTCGCCATCGCGGACGCGCCGCTGGTCGCCAACCAGTGCGAATACCACCCCCGGCTGGACCAGTCGCGGGTGATCGAGGCTTGCCGCCGCCACGGCATCGCCCTCGTCGCCTATGCGCCCATCGGCAGCGGCCGCCTGCTGGAAGACCCGGTGATCGCCGCCATCGCCGCCGGTCACGGCAAGAGCCCGGCCCAGGTCATGCTGCGCTGGCACCTCCAGCAGGGCAACGTGGCGATTCCGCGGTCGAGCAATCCCTCCCGCGTCGCCCAGAACATCGCGATCACCGATTTCACCCTGACCGCCGACGAGATGGCGCGCCTCTCGGCCCTGGCCGTCCCCGACGGCCGCATCTTCAACCCCGCCCATGTGAGGAGCTGGGAATGACCGGCGCCCGCACTCCCGTCCTGCCGCGCGACGTCAACGATCCCGCCGTGCTGGACCGGCGGCACATGTTCCATCCCGGCACCCATCTCGCGGATTTCTCCGGCGGCGATCTGCCCTCGCAGATCATCGCCGGCGGCAAGGGCATCCACGTCACCGACCGCGACGGCCACCGGATGATCGACGGCTTTGCCGGGCTCTGGTGCGTGAACGTCGGCTACGGCCGCACCGAGATCGCCGACGCCGTACACGCGCAGATGGAAAAGCTCAGCTACTTCCACGCCTACAACGGCCATTCCAACGAACCGGCCATCGAACTCGCCGCCCGCATCGCCGGGATGGTCGGGCTCGACATGAACCATGTGTTCTACGGCCTCAGCGGATCGGACGCGAACGAAACCAACGCCAAGATCGTCTGGTATTACCACCGCATCCTGGGCAGGCCGGAAAAACGCAAGCTGATCGCCCGGGACCGGTCCTATCACGGCTCGGGCGTGATGTCCGGCAGCCTCACCGGCCAGCCGGGCTTTCACGGCCTCTACGGGCTGCCCCTGCCCGATGTGATCCACGTCGCGGCCCCGCACTACTGGCTCGACGGCCGCGAGGGCGAAAGCGAACGCGCCTATTCGCGGCGGCTGGCGCAGGAGCTGGAGGCGACGATCCAGGCCGAGGGGCCAGAGACCGTTGCCGCCTTCTTTGCCGAACCCGTTGTCGGATCGGGCGGCATCCTGCCCTCGCCCGAGGGGTATTGGGAAGAGGTTCAGGCGGTCCTGCGCCGCCATGACGTGCTGCTGGTGGTTGACGAGGTGGTAACAGGCTTTGGCCGCACCGGCGAGGCGTTCGGCTCGCATCTCTACGGCATCCAGCCCGACCTGATGGCGCTCGCCAAGGGGCTGAGCTCGGGCTACCTGCCGCTCTCGGCCAGCGTGGTCAGCGACCGGGTGTGGGACGTCCTCGAGGAAGGCACGCGTCGGCACGGCCCCTTCATCCACGGCTGGACCTATTCCGCCCACCCCGTCTGCGCCGCCGCCGCGCTCGCCAATCTCGACATCATCGAACGCGAGGGCCTGGTCGCGAACGCCCGCGACACCGGCGCCTATCTCCAGCGTTGCCTGCGCGAGGCCCTGGGCGATCACCCGATGGTCGGCGAGGTGCGCGGCGTCGGCCTGCTGGCCGCGGTGGATTTCGTCGAGGCCCGCGAACCGCGCCGCTTCTTCGACCCCGCGCGCCGGATCGGCGCAAGGGTCACAGAGGTTGCCCGCCAGAACGGATTGATCGTGCGATCCATGCCGAAGATCGACGGCATCGGCCTTGCGCCGCCGCTGACCCTCTCCCGGCAGGACGTCGATCAAATCGTCGACATCGTCCTGGAAGCAACCCACGCGGTTGCCGCGCAAATTGCTCCGGTCCCGCCGTCACCTGGCCCCGCGAAACCGCGCGATCGAGAAGGGTGACAGGTCCACCTCCGGCCGCTGGCCGCTCATCAGCGCGGCAATCGCGCAACCGGCCGCCGGGCCGTTGATCATGCCGGAAGACGAGAAACCGAACATGTAATAAAGGTTGTCCCTGGCCCGCGACGCCGAGAGGACTGGCAGGCCATCCGGCAAGTACGACCGGAACCCTCGCCAGGTGCCCGCCACGTCCACGCGCAGACCCGGCAGCACTTTTCCGATATGCGCCAGCATGTTGTCGATCCTGTCCCGGCGGAACGCCCGGTCCTCGCCACCGAATTCGTAGATTCCGGCCAGCCGGATCGCGTCCCGCATCGGCGTTACGGCAAAGCGGAAGTCCATCGGAAGCAGCGGCCGGTCAAGCACGACGCCCGGTCGGCGCAGCATGACATGATAACCGCCGACGGATTGGTGCGGCACCTTTTCGCCATTGGCCGCCGCGAAACGCGCCGTGGCCGTGCCGGCGGCCAGAAGGACCATGTCCGCCTGGATCGGTCCCCTGTCGGTCATCACGCCGGTCACGCGTCCACCGTCTGCAACGACCGAGCGCAGGCGCGCCTGCATCCACGTCCCGCCCCGCCGCACCAGCAGGTCGCGGAACCTGAACAGCAGCGCCTGGGGGTCGAGCGCGTGCTGGAACGCCGGCGAAAACAGCCCGTGGGTGTAACTGTCGGCCACCGCCGGTACCAGCGCCCGCAGGTCAGCGCCGCTCACCTTTTCCAGCGTCACACCCGCCGCGCGAATGGGCTCCATCCGCTCCCATTGCGCATCCAGCTCGTCTGCCGAGCGCATCAGCGCCACATTTCCCTTCGCCTGCACCAGGTTGGCGGCGCCGGCTTCCTCCAGCAGGCGGCGGTAGTGTATGGCGCCGGGTCCGGCGAGGCTGCCCAGGGCGGCGGTGATCCGCGCGACTTCGCCCGCACCGGCATGTCTCAGCATCCGCAGGAACCAGGGCGCCATCTGCGGGAACCTGTGCCAGAAGACGTTGAGCGGCGAGGCCGGGTTGCGCAGCATGCCGAACAGCGTCAACGGCGTCAGCCCGGCGAAAACCGGCCGCAAGTTGGTGTTCACGACGATACCCGCGTTGCCGAAGGACGCGCCCGAACCCGGCTCGCCCTCGTCGACAAGCAGGACGCGGGCGCCACGGCGTTGCAGGTCGAGCGCGGCGCAAAGCCCCGCGATGCCGGCCCCCACGACGACGCAGTCATATCCGGTTGGGGTTGGGTCGTTGACCATTGATCCTGCCTTTCGCAACTCAGAGCGGCAGCCGGACGCCGGCCCAGCCGCTTGACCGTTCGAGAACACGCGCGCCCCGCAGCACTGTGGCCTCGGACCAGTGCGGCCCGACCAGCTGCACCGACAGCGGCAGGCCACCGCGCCCGAGCCCCATCGGCACGGCAATGGCCGGATGTCCGGTCAGGTTCCACGGGCTGGCCTGAAGCGGCCAGACCACCGGACGCGACGAGGTTGCAAGCGGCGGCGCGGCGGCCAGCGCGATGGGCGTCAGCATCATCTGGCAGGGCGCCAGCGCGGCCTGGACCTGCTTCGTGAGCTGCGTCTTGAGACGCAGGCAATCGGCATGGTCCGCCTCGGCGATTCCCGCACCGATGGCGAAGCGCCGCGCCGCGATCTCGCCAAATGCGCCAAGCCGGCCGCGCAGGTTGTCCCGATGAATGGCGAAGGCTTCCGCCGCCATGATGAGCCGGGCACAGGCCATGAACACGCGGTAGCCCGGCAGGGCGACATCGACGATCCGGGCCCCGGCGGCGCGGAACAGCGCCTCGGACCGGGCAAGCGCCTGGCGCTGGTCGTCCGACAAGGCGGGGTCGCCTTCGAAGAAGGACCGGGGCACGCCGACGGTCATGCCGCCGACCCCCTGTTCCAGGGAAGAGGTATAGTCCGGCACCGGACGGTTTGCGCTTTGCGGATCGGCCGCATCGTGGCCCGCGATGACCTGCAAACAGGTTGCCGCGTCGCGCACGGACCGCGCCAGCGGCCCGCAATGATCCAGGCTCGACGCCAGGGGAAAGACGCCCCGGCGGGACACCCGGCCGAAGGTCGGTTTCAGGCCGACAGCCCCGCACCAGGCCGCCGGGCCCCGGATGGAACCGGTCGTGTCCGTGCCCAACGCCAGCGGCACATAGCCCGCGGCAATCGCCGCGCCCGAGCCGGACGACGATCCTCCGGTTTCGTGGGCGGTGTTCCAGGGGTTTCTGGCAGCAGGCTTCGGAAGATCCCGCGACGGTCCGCCCAGCGCGTATTCGAAGGTGTCCAGCTTGCCGATCAGGACGGCCCCGGCAGCCTGAAGCCGGTCGACGACGGCCGCGTTCGAGACGGCGACGTGTCCCGACTGAACCCGCGACTGGCAGGTCGTGGGCTGGCCCTGCACGTCGTAGATATCCTTTATGGCGAAGGGGATGCCCTGCAGCGGTCCAAGGTCGCGCCCCGCCGCCAGGGCGGCATCCGCGGCCCGCGCCGCGGCAATGGCCCCCGCGGCGTCCACCGCGAGAAACGCGTGTATCGACCCGTCGTGATGGGCGATCCGGTCCAGCGCCGCGACGGTCAGCTGCTCCGAGGTCGCGCGTCCCAGGCGCAGGTCCCGCGCCATCGCGTCGGCGCTTCCGGGAACCGGCTCGTCGCGGCTAGTCATCGGACCCGCCCGCGGAACCCGCCAGTTCTTGGCGCACGATCTGCATGAAGCCCAGAAGGTGCGAGAAATCCTCGACCGCGTCGTCGAGTCTGGCCTGCGGGTAGTCGATCCCTTCCCGCCGGAAGGCGTCCAGCAATAGCCGTCTGGTTTCGGCGTCGTCGCCGGTCATGTCTTTGTCCTTTGCAAAAAGCCGGGGGGCCGCGATGACAGCCCCCCGGAACGCCATGGCCCGGGATCAGAGGAGTCCGGCTTCCTTGGCGTTGGTCCTGTAGGCCGCCTCGATGTCGGACAGCGTTTCCTCGGCGGTCTTCTTGCCGGTCAGGAACTCGACGACGTTCTTTTCGATCGCGTCGTTGATCAGCCCGCGCCAGACGGTCGACGGGGTCGGCAGCGCACCGTTCTGCATCGTCTCGATCGCGCCCTTCGCCATGTCGCTCGGCTGGTAGCCCTCGATCAGCCAGATCGCCAGGTCGTTGTTCTCCTTCACCATCTCCGCGTCGCCCCCTTCCAGCGCGACACGGAAGGCGGCTTCGGCCTCTTCGTCCGAGATGTTCCTGGCGATCGCGAAGCCGTCCCACGAGAACATCGCCGCCGGAATCCCGCCGGGGATCGCCGCCGGAGCCGAGGCGGTGCCGATCTTCCCGATGACCTTGCTTTCGGCGGGGTCGTCCATTTTCGCCGCGCGCGAGGCCCAGAAGTTCGACATGGCGATCTTCTCCTGCTGGAACTCCTGCTGCACATAGGTCGCGTCCGCCACCAGGTATTCCGGGTTCATGTAGGCCGACAGCTTCTTCATCATCTCCAGCGTCTTGAGCCCGGCTTCCGAGTTGACCGCGGGCGTATTGTCTTCGTTGACGAACTTGCCGCCGAACCCGACGAAGAGATTGTTGAAGTCGATCCCGACGTTCCAGTCGGCCTTCCAGGTGGCGCCCAGCGGGTAATCCACGACGCCGGCGGCCTTGATCTTCTCCGCGGCGGCCAGAACCTCGTCGTAGTTCTGCGGAACCGCGATGCCGAGTTCCTCGAAGATGTCCTTGCGATAAAACAGGTGCTGCATGTTCACCATGAAGGCGATGGCCATGATCTTGCCGTCGATCTTGATCAGCTGGTTGGGCGTCAGATTCTGGCCGTATTTGGCGACCAGGTCGTCCAGCGGGCGGATCGTCCCTTCGTTCAGCAGGGGCACGATGGTTCCGTTATGCACGCTGCTGATGTGATACAGCGACGGATTTGCCGCCAGCGCCGGCGCGCTCTTGGTGCGCACCTCCTGGTCGAGCTCGACCTGGACGTTGCCGCATTCCTGCATGTTCTCGGCAATCGCCTTGTAGGCCGGGAAGGCCGCCGTCATCGCCTTGACGGGAATCTGGTTCTCAAAGGCGCAATCCGCGCTGGCGGCCGTTGCGGTCATGAGCGTCAGCGCAAGGCTGAGGGTAATCCTGTTCATCATTCACTCCTGTTGATTGTCGTGTTTCTTGGTTCTCTCGGGGTTTCCGCGTCGGCGGATCATTGGCTCATGCACCGATCCTCTTCCCGTTGGACGCGTCGAAGAGGTGGCAGACCGACGCCGACACCCGCGCCTGGACCAGATCGCCGATGGACGCGCGGAAATCCTTGGCCGCCTTGATCGACACGAGCGTGTCGCCGGCCCGGACCGTGACCATCGTGCAATCGCCAAGCAGTTCGATCGAATAGACCGGCGCGGCCAGTTCGGCGGGCGTCGCCGACATGCCGGAATCCTCGGCACGAAAGCCCAGGACGACCGGGCCGCCGGTCGCTTCGGACAGGCCGGCGATGCGGATGTTCTCGCCTTCGAAGACTCCGCCGGACAGCGTTCCCCGGACCAGGTTCATCGCGGGCGAACCGATGAAGCCTGCAACGAAGGTATTGGCCGGCCGGTCATAGATTTCGATCGGCGTCCCGACCTGCTGGACCAGTCCCTTGTTCATGACCACCACGCGGTCGGCCAGGGTCATCGCCTCGATCTGGTCGTGCGTGACGTAGATCGTCGTGGTCGCCAGCCTGTGTTGCAGGTTCTTGATCTGCGCCCGCGTCGAAACGCGCAGCTTGGCGTCCAGGTTCGACAGCGGCTCGTCCATCAGGAACACCGTGGGCTCGCGGACGATGGCGCGCGCCAGGGCCACCCGCTGCCTCTGCCCGCCCGACAGCTCGGCCGGCTTGCGATGAACGAACTCGTTCAGCTCGACCATGTCGACCGCGCGCTGCACCCGCGCCTGGTGGGTCGCGGGGTCGACCTTGCGTACCTTCAGGGGGAAGCGGATGTTCTCCCAGACCGTCAGGTTCGGATAAAGACCGTAAGACTGGAACACCATCGCGATATCGCGGTCCTTGGGCTCCAGGTCGTTCACCCGCTTGCCGCCGATCAGGATGTCGCCTTCGGTCACGGTCTCCAGCCCGGCAATCATCCGCATGGTCGTGGTCTTGCCGCAGCCCGACGGGCCGAGCAGGACCAGGAACTCCTTGTCGGCGATCTCGAGGTCGAAGGCGTCGACGCCGGTGAACTGGCCCCAGCGCTTGGTCACGCCTTTCAGGGTAATCGCTGCCATCGTTGCTTTATCCTTTGACGGCGCCGGCGGTCAGGCCGCTGACGATCTGTTTCTGGAACGCCATGACCAGCAGGAACAGCGGCGCGGTGATGCTGACGGCCGCCGCCACCGCCTGAACCTGGTCGGTCGTGGTCGTCTCGGAATTGAAGAACTGGGTGATCGACGGGACCATGGTCTGGTTCTGCGAATTCAGCAGCAGCGAGCAGATCAGGTAGTCGTTGTAGGCCAGCAGGAAGCTGAACAGGCCCGTTGTCACCACGCCCGGCCACATCACCGGCATGATCACCCGGACAAAGGCCTGCATGTCCGAGCAGCCGTCGACGCGCGCCGCCTCGTCCAGTTCGGCCGGGATCGACTGGAAGAACGACCGCAGCATCCAGATGGTGAACGGCTGGTTGATCGAGACCAGCACCGCGATCACCGCGAAGGGCTGCCCGTACAGCGTCGGCGCCGAGGCCGAGAACAGGCCCAGCACCCAGCCGATGACCGGCGTGTCCCACAACGGCTGGAGCATGTCGCGGCTGCCGATGAAGGGCGGCAGGTAGCCGGTGACAAGCACCGAATGCGGCAGCGCGCGGAAGATCAGCGCCAGGATCAGCAGCCAGAAGGCGATCGAACTGGTCGACCGGGCCAGTCCGTATCCGGCCAGCGTGCCGACCGTCAGCGAGACCGTCGTCACCCCGGCCGTCACCAGCATGGTGTTCAGGAAGTTCCTGTAGAACTCGCGGTCGACCCAGACCGAAATGTAATGCTCCGCCGTCGCGCCAAGGAACGGCTCCGACAGCCGACCGATGACCGGCAGCGGGGCCAGGACGTGATCGACCGCGGCAACCAGCGGCGGCAGCACGAACCAGAGCACGGCCGCCCCCGCCGCGAGATACAGCACAACCGCCAGCAAGTTGCCCAGGACACCGGCCTCGCCATCGGTGTCGCCCGCAAAGCCCAGCAGCCAGACCAGGCCCGCGCCCGCCAGCGCGGCGAGCCCGGCAAAGCCGACCGAGAGCGTGCTCTGCGTCAGCAGGTACAGGACGCCCGCGTAGCCCAGCAGCAGCACGACACGCCCGGCCCCGGCGCGCCCCAGCATCCGCGCGGCCGGCTGGCCGATGGCGCCGGGAACGCGGTAGAGCACATAGAACAGCAGCCCGGCGCCGATCAGGTCGACAATCGAGACACCGCCGCGCTGGTCCCGCGTGACCGGCCCCGTGATCACGTCCAGGGCGCTGTCCGAAAAGGCGTCGAGCGGCAGCTTGAACGACATGGTGACGATCCAGAACAGCGGGAACATCGCCAGGAAGGTCCAGAAGATCAGGAAACCGGCACTGGCAAATCGCAGGCCCAGAGGTTGGCGGTCGGAAGGGTCGGACATGGCGGCCTCTTATCTGCGATGGTCGCGCCAGGCGCGCCGCAGGACGGGAAGGATGATCACGACGATTCCGATCATCGTCAGCATCGACGACGCGGACGCCCGGCCGATGGCGCGATTTCCCGAATCGTCGGGCTGGAGGAAATCGTAGGTCAGCCATTGCAGCGAGATGCGCTGCGACTGCGCGTTGAACGCCACGATCTCCTCGAACACGCGGTAGCTGTCCATCAGGTGGATCAGCGTGACGAAGACGATCAGCGGGAACAGATGCGGGATGATGACGTAGCGAAGCCGCTCGAACCGGCTCGCCCCGTCGATCATCGCGGATTCCAGGGTATCGCGGTTCACCCCCTGAAGACCCGCGTAGAAGATGACGAAGGCGAAGGGCGCGACGTGCCACACCCGGTAGAACATCATCAGCGCCTCGACCGCCCAGCCGTGGGTCATGATCGAGATGTCGTGACCGACCAGGCCTTCGAGCATCCGCGTGACGATGCCGTCGCCGACGAAAAGCCAATAGATCGAAATGCCCCCGATCACCGGCGTGATGATGTAGGGCAGCAGCGACACGAAGATCACCGGCCCGCGCAGCCGCGCCGCGGAATTGTTGACGGTCAGCGCGATCAGCAGGCCGATCCCCAGCACGAAGGGCAGCGTGATGAAGGTAAACGTCAGCGTGAACCGCAGCGCCCGCCAGAAATCGACCCGAAGCAGCGCCGCAAAGTCCCCGGACGTGACCGCCTGCCAGAACACCCCCGGCTCGACGACGGACTTGTAGAGATCGAGCCCGACGAAGGAGGTGATCCTGACCGGCTTTCCGTTCTCGTCCAGCACCGCCTGCGACTTGTTGGCGGTCACGCAGACCTGGCTGGGGAATCCCGGCGTGCAGGTCTCCACCTCGACCGTTTCGACAACCGGGATCGACAGGACGAAGCTCTGCCACAGGACACTGACAAGCGGCAGCGCGATGAAAAGCACCATCAGGAAGACCGAGGGGCCGACAAACGTCCAGAAGGTACGGCGTCTCATGCCGCGTGCTCCTCTTGCGCTGCTACTGTCACCGTCACACCGCCTGAAGCCGGTCGAGCCGGATCTGCGCGGCCCTGCGATGGCCCTCCAGGCCTTCGCTCTGCGCTTGGCGCGCCGCCGGAGGCGCGAAGGCGCGGACGCCATCGGGATCGAGCCACTGATGGGTTGCGATCTTCACATAGGTTCCAACCCACAGACCGCCGGTATAGCGGCCCGCCGCCATCGTCGGCAGCGTGTGGTTCGTCCCGGCGCACTTGTCCGAATAGACGACGCTGGCCATTTCACCGATGAACAGCGAACCGTAGTTGCGCAGCTTTCCCGCGAAGCCGCGGGCGTCCCGGGTATGGATCTGCAGGTGCTCCGCCGCGATGTGGTCGGAATAGGCGATCATCGCCGCCTCGTCCCCGGCCACGGCAATCTCGCCGTAGTCCCGCCAGGCCGGCCCCGCCGTATGCGCGGTCGAAAGCCCCTGGAGCTGGCGGTCGACCTCTGCCGCGACGGCCCGCGCCAGGTCCGCATCGGTGGTGATCAGCCCCACCCGCGTCCGCACGTCGTGTTCCGCCTGGGCCAGCAGGTCGGTTGCGATCATCTCCGCGTCGCCGGACGCATCCGCCAGGATGTAGATCTCCGAAGGCCCGGCAAGCTGGTCGATGCCGACCGGCCCGAACACCTGGCGCTTCGCCTCGTTCACGAAGGCATTGCCCGGACCGACGATCTTGTCGACCGCCGGGACCGTTTCCGTTCCGAAGGCCATCGCCGCGATCGCCTGCGCCCCGCCGATGCGAAAGATGCGGTCGGCGCCCGACAGGTGACACCCGGCGATCATGGCCGGGTGCGCGTTCGGCGGCAGGCAGGCCACCACCTCGTCGACACCGGCCACTTTCGCCGGAACGATGGTCATGACCGGCGCCGACAAGAGCGGGTAGCGGCCTCCCGGCACATAGGCGCCGATCCGCTGGATCGGGATGACTCGGTGGCCAAGGAACGCGCCCGGCGTGGTCTCGACCTCAAGCGGCAGGATGGTGGCAAGCTGCGCCTCGGCAAAGCGGCGCACGTTCGCGATGGCAAACTCGGTGTCCCGCCGGGTCTGCGGATCGAGCGCCCCGACCGCGGCCTGCCGGTCCGCTGCGGAAACCTCGAAGGCGGTCAGGTCGCTCTTGTCGAACCGCGCGGCATAGTCGGCCACCGCCGCATCGCCCCGCGCGCGCACCTCGGCGAGAATGCCGGCCACGATGGTTTCGACCTCGGCGTTGTCGCCAACGGCGCTGCGGGACGGCGCCTTCAGCAAGGTGATCCCGGCAAAGGCTTCTGTCTGTTTCATGGCTCGGTAACTTTCCATTTCAACCCTGCGTCAGGAGGCATCCGCGACGACGATCATCTCGACCTTGAGGTTCTTGTTCGCCAGGTTGACCTGGGCACAGGCCCGGACCGGCGGATGCGCGGGATCGACCCAGTCGTTCCAGACCTTCGTCACCTCCTCGAAGTGCATGACGTGGGACAGCCAGATGGTGATATGGGCAATGCGGCCCTTGTTCGACCCGACCGTTTCCAGTCGGCGCTCGATTTCCGCGAAGATCGCCGCGGCCTGCTCGGCGGCCGAGGAATCCGCCCGGATGGGCAGCGGCGGGATGACGGTCATGTGCGCCGTTCCGTTCACCACCGCGATCGAGGACGACCGGACCGCCGATACGCTCTGCGCCTCGGTGGATTTGAGATGATGCTCGATCACGCCGCGGCCTCCGGGAAATCGTAAAGCTCCGCCGGGTTGTCGCGCAGGATCAAGGCCAGCGCCCCCTCGTCGGTCGTGTAATCCAGCAGCAGGTCCAGCAGCAGGGCATGGTCGGGAACCGGCTCGCCCAGCATCGGCAGCATCGACTGCGGCCATTCGCTCCCCCAGACGACCCGCGTCGGGGCGGTTTCCAGGTAGGCGCGCGCGATCGGCACCAGTTCCGGCCACGGGGCCGGGCGCCGGTGCCGGCCGGCATAGGGGGCGGTCAGCTTGACCCAGCCGTTACCGGAGGCAAGCAGGGCCAGCACGGCCTGAACGGCGGGGTGATCGACCGGAAGCGCGTCGATGAACTTGCCGTAGTGGTCGAGAATGACCGGACAGGGCAGCGACAGCAGGCGATCGGTCAGCTCCGGCAGCTTGCGCCCGTCGATCTGAAGGTCAATGTGCCAGCCGAACGGCGCGATCCGCGCGGCGATCTCCTCGAGCGAGTCGAGCGACAGGATGCCGTTGTTCATCTCGAACCGGATGCCCCGCACGCCGGCGTCGGTCAGCCTTTGCAACTCGCTGTCCGGGATATCGGATTCGACCACCGCGACGCCCCGCGCCGTCCCCTCGAACGCCTCGAGCGCGGCCACCAGGTTCCCGTTGTCCGCCCCGTGCGTCACCGACTGGATCACGACGGCCCGCGACAGGCCAAGCCGGTCGCGAATCCCGCGGGTGTAGTCCGCCACGGTGGCAACCGGCGGCGGATAGGGCGTGTTGCGCCGCGGCGGGAACCGCGGCTCGAAAATGTGCATGTGGCAGTCGCACGCCCCGGCAGGCGCGATCAGCCGCGGCGGGGTGAGCTCCTGAATCGGGATCGGGGCAGGCTTCAGGGTGCTGGGCACGGCCGTCATTCGCGAGAATCCTTTTTTCGCCAGGCGTTGACAGCGACCATTTCAAAGTATGAACAGCTTTGCAAGATTTTTTCTACAGCATGTTGTGATGGTCGAGATTTTCCCCTAAAACTCCATTCAACAAAGGGTAAACGCCTTCAAACCGGGCGCGGACCGAAATCAGAACAGCTTTTCATTCGGAGATCACGATGGGCTTTCTCGCAGACGGGCAATGGCTTGGAGGAGACCACAGGCAGATCGGCGCCGCGGGCTGGGAGCCGCGTCAGGAGCATCTGCGCGGCCTTGTCGCCGCCGACCCGCGCGACGGTCAGCTTCCGGCCGAAGCCGGCCGCTATCACCTGGTCGACTGCCCCGGCTGCCCGCTCAGCCACCGCACCACGATGCTGCTGCGCTACAAGCGATTGGACGGCGTCATCTCGACCGCACGGGTTCAGCCGGTCATGGGCCCGAACGGGCGCGAACTCGCCGGACACCCGGCAGAAGGGGCCGATCCGGTGACGGGTTATCGCTACCTCTACGAAGCCTACCTCGCGACCGACAGCGGCTACTCGGGCCGCGCGTCGACCCCGGTTCTCTGGGACAAGCAGTCCGGGCGCATCGTGTCGAATTGCTACTCGGACATTTTCGGCATGATAAACAGCCAGTTCAATGCCTTCACCGATGTCCGGGACGATTTCCGCCCCGCCGCGCTGAAACAGGAACTCGACGCCGAACTGGCCTGGCTGGGGCAGAACCTGACCGGCGCGGTCTACAGGTGCGGGTTTGCCCGCGACCAGGCCGTGTTCGACGACTACGTCAATCGCATCGCCCGCGCCGTGGAGGATCTCGACGCCCGGCTGGACACCCGCGCGTTCCTCCTGGGCGACCGGATCACCGAGGCCGACCTGTCGCTGCTGGCCTGTCTGCTGCGCTTCGACGCCATCTACCTGCCGCTGTTCCAGTGTACCAGCGCGCGAATCGCGGATCATCCCGTCATCTGCGCCTATGTCGAACGGATGCTCGCCCTGCCCGGCATCGCCGAAAGTTTCGACCTGGCCGCGTCGATGACGCATTACTTCCGCTCGCACGCCCATATCAATCCAAGCCGGATCGTCCCGCCGCCCCCGGCCCCGGCATGGAAAACGCGATCATTTCAATCTGCAACGCGCTGAACTAGGCATTTCGGATCGGCAGCAGTCTCAAGGACAACCGGATGAACGACGCAGGCGACAACGGAACGGACCACAAGCGGGCCTCGTCGGCAGACGTTGCCGCGCTTGCGGGTGTATCGCGTGCGACGGTCTCGCGGTGCTTCACCGATGCCGCCACGGTCAAGAGCGACACGCGTGAACGCGTTCTCAACGCCGCGCGGACCCTGGGATACGAACCCAACCTGCTCGCGCGGATGCTGAACAAGCAGGAAAGCGATATCGTGGCCGTCCTGACCTCGGACTTCGCCAACCCGTTCCAGCCGGCCCTGATGGAGTCCCTGACCGGGCAGTTGCGCGCCGAGGGGCTGATACCCCTGCTGCTCAAGGGCGTTTCATCGACCGAATCCGCCGACGAACTCATCCAGCTCGCCCTGTCCTACCGGGTGGCGGCCATCGTTGTCACCGTCCTGAACGCCTCGCGGCGCATGATCGCCCGTTGTTTCGAGGCCAAGGTGCCGCTGATCTTCCTCAATCGTGTCGCCGAGGATACGCCGGCGATTTCGGTCTGCTCCAATTCCCGCAGCGGCGCCCGGCGCGTCGCCGAGGTTCTGGTCGAAGGCGGCACGACCCGGATCGGCATGATTTCGGGCCAGACGGGCTCCTGGACCAACTCGATGCGGCGCGGCGGGTTCCGTCAGCGCCTCGACGAGCTTGGCTACGATGTCGTCGGCCACATCCAGGGCGATTTTTCCTATGAAAGCGGCCACGCGGCGGCCCTTCGGCTGCTCGCGGACTCGCCGCGAATCGATGCGATCTACGCCTGCAACGACGCCATGGCCTTTGGCGCAATGGATGCCATCCGCATCGAGCGCGGCGCACGCGTCCCCGAGGACGTCGCCGTCATCGGCTTCGACGACGTACCCGTCGCCGCCTGGGGCGCCTATCGGCTGACGACGATCCAGCAGCCGGTGGCGCCGATGGTGGACGAGACCATCCGCATCCTGAAACAGCCCGACCGCGGCCTGTCGATGTCCGAAAGGGTCGTGCTGTTCGACGGCCATCTGGTGCAACGCAACACCACGCGCCCCGTGGCGCTGCTGGACGGAGAGACCCAAGACCTTTTCCCCGCCCAGGGTCCACTCAAGGAAACAAGGAACTCCTGAATGACGATCGACTATCTCAAACGCGGCAAACCGGCCACCGCGCGCGCCGAGGACGACGCAAAGGTGCGCGATACGGTCGAGCGCATTCTCGCGGATATCGAAGCCAACGGCGATGCCGCGGTGCGCCGCCTGAGCGAGACCTTCGACGGCTACGCGCCCGCGTCGTTTCGCCTGGGCCAGGACGAGATCGACGCGCTGATCGCCGAACTGTCGCCGCGCGAGCTGGACGATATCCGCTTCGCGCAAGAGCAGGTGCGCAATTTCGCGCGGATCCAACGGGCGACGATGACCGATGTCGAGGTCGAAACGCTCCCCGGCGTCATTCTCGGCCACAAGACGATCCCCGTGCAATCCGTCGGATGCTATGTGCCCGGCGGCAAGTTCCCCATGGTCGCCTCCGCGCATATGTCGGTCGCCACGGCCTCGGTGGCCGGCGTGCCGCGCATCGTCGCCTGCACCCCGCCGTTCAAGGGCCGCCCCAACCCGGCGGTCGTGGCCGCGATGCATCTTGGCGGCGCGCACGAGATCCACGTTCTCGGCGGCATCCAGGCGATTGGCGCGATGGCCATCGGAACCGAGTCGATGGAGCCGGTTCACATGCTGGTCGGCCCGGGCAACGCCTTCGTGGCCGAAGCCAAACGCCAACTGTTCGGGCGCGTCGGGATCGACCTCTTCGCCGGCCCGACCGAAACCATGGTGATCGCCGACGACACGGTCGACGCCGAACTCTGCGCCACCGATCTGCTCGGACAGGCCGAACATGGCTACAACTCGCCGGCCGTGCTGGTGACGAATTCGCGCCGACTGGCCGAGGAAACGCTTGCCGAGATCAACCGCCTGCTGACGATTCTGCCGACCGCCGAAACCGCAGGGCGCAGCTGGGCCGATTACGGCGAAGTCATCCTGTGCTCCACCTACGACGAGATGCTTGCGGTCGCCAACGACATCGCCAGCGAGCACGTCCAGGTCATGACCGACCGGGACGACTGGTTCCTCGAACACATGACCACCTACGGCGCCCTGTTCCTCGGCCCGCGCACCAACGTGGCCAACGGCGACAAGGTGATCGGCACGAACCATACCCTCCCGACGAAGAAGGCCGGGCGCTACACGGGCGGCTTGTGGATCGGCAAGTTCCTCAAGACGCACAGCTACCAGCGTATCGTGACGGACGAGGCCGCGGCGATGATCGGCGAATATTGCTCGCGGCTCTGCATGCTCGAAGGATTTGTCGGCCACGCCGAACAGGCCAACATCCGCGTGCGGCGCTATGGCGGACGCAACGTCGCATACGGCACCGCCGCCGAATGACGCTGTTTTCCCTCGCAGGCAAGCGCGCCCTCGTGACAGGCGCCGGGCGCGGGATCGGCGCGGCGATTGCCGCCGCGCTGGCCGCGAACGGGGCGGCGGTCACGCTCCTGGCCCGCAGCGCCGACGAAATCGAACGCGGCGCCGACGGCATCCGGGCCAGGGGCGGGGCAGCCGATACCATCGTCTGCGACGTCACCGACGTCCGGGCCTTTGCCTCGGCAATCGCGGAACGGCCCGCCTTCGATGTCTTCGTCAACAATGCCGGCACTAACCGCCCGAAACCCCTGAGCGAGGTGACGGAAGACGATTACGACGCGGTGATCGGCCTGAACCTGCGCGCCGCGCTCTTCGCGGCGCAGGCTGTCACCAGGCGCATGGTGGAACAGGGAACCCCCGGTTCCGTCATCAACATCTCGTCCCAGATGGGCCATGTGGGCGCGGCGAACCGCACGCTCTACTGCGCGTCGAAATGGGCCATCGAAGGCTTCACCAAGGCCCTGTCGGTCGAGATGGGGCCGCATGCGATCCGGGTCAACACGATCTGTCCCACCTTCATCGAAACGCCGATGACCGCGCCGATGCTTGCCGATCCCGCGTTTCGCGCACAGGTCATGGGCAAGATCAAGCTGACGCGGCTGGGCCTGCCCGAAGACGTCGCCGCCGCGGCCGTCTACCTGGCCTCGGATGCCTCGAGCCTGATGACCGGATCGGCGCTGATGCTCGACGGGGGCTGGACAGCGGACTGAGCCGCCGTCAGCGCCCCTGCATCAGGGCGCGCGCACCGGCCAAAAGCAGCGACTGGTCCGAGCCGACAACGAAAACCGAAACGCCCTTCGCCTCCCATCGCGCCATCTGCCCCGCCGAACCGACAAACAGCCCCGCCGCTTTCCCGGCGGCGCGTGCGGCCGCGATCACCGCGTCGATGGCCTCTTCAAGCTCTGGCGCATCCATCGGACAGCCAAGCGACAGCGACAGGTCCGCAGGCCCGACAAACAGGACATCGACATCCGGGGTGGCGGCGATCTCCGCCAGGTTCGCCATCGCCGCCCGGTCCTCGATCTGGGCCATGACGATCGTCTCCCGGTCCATGCGCGCCCGGTATTCTGCCGCGTCGACCGTGCCATAGCCGCCCGCCCGGCCAGACGGCGAGAAGCCGCGCGTGCCGGCGTGGTATTTCACGGCACCGATCACCCCCAGCGCCGAGGCGCTGTCCGTCACATGCGGCGCCATCACGCCGGCGCATCCCAGGTCCAGGGCGGGCCAGATGGCGGCGGGGTCCAGCCCCGCCGACCGGAAGAGCAGCGGCAGCCCGACCGACCGCGCCCCGAGGCAAAGCCTGTCGAGGTCGCCCAGCGCGATGGGGCCGTGCTCCATGTCGGCAACGGCGAAGTCCATCCCGGCGAGGCCGAGAATCTCGGCGGTCTGCGGCGCAGGCGTCTTCAGGAAGGTGCCGACCAGCCGCGCGCCGCTTTCGATCTTTGCCCGCAGCGCCGTCATGCCGCATCCCCCCCGGTTGTCCGCGGCAAGGGCCGGAAAGGCATTCGGCAATCACGCATGGCAGCTCTCCACATGAATGGCCCGGATTTATGCACACCTGTTCAATCCGGTCAAGAGAGGCGTTTCCTCCACCGCGGCGCCGCCTCGCCTCCGGGCCGGTCCGCCCGCGCCGCGACCGGCTGACGGCGCTGAATACCCGCGATAACTGCAAGAAAATCCCGAAAGGCCCTGCCAGCGCCGCGAGGAACGCTCGACCGCAGGGCGCATTTTCCGACATTGACTCCACTTTGCAAAGCTGTTCATCTTCAAGGGCGCAACTTGCAAGGGCACGGTGGCTTCACGCATGGGTACACATTCGACGATCAAACCGGCCCTGCTCCCCGGTGACGGGCAGAAAAGCGGCTGGAACGCCATCCTGCCCGACCGGCCCGCCACGCCGCTTGTCGGCAATCACGACGCGGATTGGGTTGTCGTCGGGGCCGGGTTCACGGGCGTTTCCTGCGCCCGCCGGCTGGGCGAACTGAATCCGGGGCACAGGATCATCCTCCTCGACGCGCTCCCGCTGGGCTTCGGCGCCTCGGGCCGCAATTCCGGCGTCGTGACCGAATCCCTGGCGCCCGAGGGCGGCATCAAGGGCCTCTCGCTCCAGCGGGCCCGCGACAAGACCCGGCTGATGAACGCGGGAACGGACCTGCTGCGCCGCCAGGTCCAGGAACATGGCATCGCCTGTGACTGGTCGGACAAACCCCGGATCAAGGCCAGCACCAACCCGGTTGGCGAAAGCTATCTGCGCGGCCTCAAGGAAGGCTACGAAAAGGTCGGCACCCGGATCGACTGGGTCACGCGCGACGAGGTCCGCCACAACCTTGGCACCGATTTCTACGGGTCGGGCATCGCCATCCACGGCAACGGCATCGTCCAGCCGGCCGCGCTGCTGCGCGGGCTGGCCGACAATCTGCCGCCGAACGTGCTTGTCGCCGATGCCAGCCCGGTCATCGAGATGTCCCGCCAGGCACCGTTCCGGCTGACCCTGCCGGGCGCAACCGTGACATGCGAACGGGTCATGTTGTGCTGCAACATCTTCCTGCCGCAATTCGGCTTCGGCCGCGGCCGCTACATGTTCCTCGCCACGCACGCAAGCCTGACGGCCCCGATGAGCCCCGAGCAGGCCAGCCGCTTTCCGCTCGACGAACCCTTCGCGCTCGTTCCGGCGATCCACGGTGCGGCATCCCTGCGGCGCACGGCCGACAACCGCATCCTGATGCGCAAGTCGACCCACTACGCGAACCGCGACCTGCGCTTTGACTGGCAGGCGCTCGAACAGGTCCGCGGCGCGCATCGCAAGGCGATCGACGACCGCTGGCCGGCCCTGCGCGACCTGCCCATCGAGCACACCTGGGGCGGGATCGTGTCCTATCCCGCGAACCACGGCCAGGTGTTCGGCGAATTTGCTCCGGGGCTTTACGCCTCGTCCTCCTGCTGCGGGATCGGCGTGAGCCTCGGCGCGATCTCGGGCACCCTGCTCGCCGAGATGGCCTGCGGCGAAGGGTCAGCGTTGCTGGACATCGTGCGCGCCATTCCCGCGCCGACGCCGATGCCGCCAGAACCCATGCGCCGCTACATCGCCGAAAAGGCGCTGCGCCGCTCCACCCGCAAGTGTCAGCCGGACTAGCGCTCCGGCGGGCCCGGACACCGGGGCCAGGGTCAGACCGGCAAGGCGACCGGCCGCGCGCGCCTTGATCGCCGCGCCGCGCCTCCCGCGCCTGTCCGCCCGCAACCGCCAGCGCGGTCCGGCGCGCGGGCGAGGCCGGCGCGGCAGGCCCCGGACGTCCGGCCAGGCATCACGCCATCGGCCCCACCCGAAGCCCGCCCAGCAACCCCCGCAGGAACCCCGGTACGTCGCGCGCCGACATCTCGGTCTCGCGCACCAGCCGGTCGAAATGCCCGGTAAAGGCCGCGATCCGGTTGCGGTCGCGGAAGGCCAGGTAATGCCCCCCGACGTAGAAGGCACAAAGCAGCGGCCCGAAGATCGTCACCGGCGCGGAATAGAGCCTGCGCGAATCGAACAGGTAGACCCGCAGCCGCGGATACAGCTGGTCGTGCAGCGCCAGCAGGTGCTCCAGCTGCGCCTGCCGCGCCGCCGCCGGGACGCCCTCGTAATACCCGCTGGCCTGCGCGAAATCCCGCAGCTCCGTCACCGGCATGGCGATCTCGTAGTCCGAACCCGAACTGCGCATCCACTCCAGCCGGTCCTGCGAGGCGCCGATGGCCTGCCCCGCCGTCCGCCCCAGGTGAGGGCTGTATTCCCACTCGAGGATCTCGCGCGTCTTCAGCATGTCCGGCAGGGCGGCGGGCACATGGCGGATCTTGTAGCCCGCCGCTTCCTGGTGCCAGGCAAAGATGCGCTCGTCGATCAGCGCCCGCGGCGCCTCGGTCAGCGACAGGCTTCCGGCCAGCAGCTCCGCCGCGCTCTCGCGCCGGTCCGACAGCGACAAGAGCCAGTCCGCCGAGACCCCCAGCGCCCCGGCGCATTCGCCCACCAGGTGCCCGTTCGGCAGCCGCGCGCCCTCGTCGCCCAACAACTGCGAGATGGTCGACCGATCCACCCCGATCGCCCGCGCCAGCGCGCTCTGCGTCGTGCCGCTCTGCTGCATCGCCTGGGCCAGCCGCACCCGGAAGGCCGCCGCCCGTTCCCGCTTGTCGATTCTTCCCGCCATGTGGTGACAATTATCACATATGTTGGCGGATGTTCACCATTTACCGAATTCTCACAGCCTCGTGACAATGCTTGAATGAACACGGGACACGACTCCGGGAACACGGATGACAACGATGACAAGAACGCGCGCCACGCGGCGTGCGAAGGCCGTCGAATGGCCGACGGTGGGACTGATCGCAGGATGCTACGCCGCCTGGTGGGCCGCGCTTTTCCACCTCTGGGGGCTCAGCCCCGTCCTCGCGGTGCTGGTGGCCGGGGTCGCCATCGCACTCCACGCCTCGCTGGTCCACGAGGTGCTGCACGGCCACCCCACCCCGCTGGTTTGGCTGAACGAACTGACCATGCGCCTGCCGCTGAACCTGGTCTTCCCCTACTGCCGCTTCCGCGACCTGCACCTCGACCACCACCGCGACGCGCGCCTGACCGACCCCTACGACGACCCCGAAAGCAACTACCTGGACCCCGAGGTCTGGCAGCGCCTGCCCCGCCCCATGCGCGCCCTGCTGCGCGTCAACAACACGCTCGCGGGCCGGATGATCGTCGGGCCGCTGATCGGCGCCTGCACCTTCCTCGCCAGCGAGGCGCGCCTGGTCCGGCGCGGCGACGCCGCCGTGATCCTCGCCTGGGTGCTGCACCTGGTCGGCGTGATCCTCGTGCTCTGGATCGTGGCGCTGTCGCCGATGCCGCTCTGGGGCTACCTCGCCGCGGCCTACCTGGGCCACGCGCTCCTCAAGATCCGCACCTTCCTCGAACACCAGGCCCATGAAAAGGTGCGCGGCCGCACCGTGATCGTCGAGGATCGCGGCCCGCTCGCCTTCCTCTTCCTCAACAACAACCTCCACGTCGTCCACCACATGCACCCCGGCGTCGCCTGGTACCGCCTGCCCGCCCTCTACCGCGACGGCAAGGCCCGCTTCCTCGCCTGCAACGGCGGCTACGTCTACCGCTCCTATGCCGAGGTCTTCCGCCGCTACCTGACCCGCACCAAGGATCCGGTCGCGCATCCCCTCTGGCGGCGCGAGTGAAAGCGCGGCACTAAGGCGCGCATGAGCCTCTGGATTCCCGCCACCCTCGCCGCCGCCGTCTTCCAGACCCTGCGCTTCATGCTGCAGAAACTGCTGAGCGCCAGCCGCCTCAGCGTCGGCGGCGCGACCTTCGCCCGCTTCCTCTACTCCGCCCCGCTGGTCTCGGCGGGGCTCTTCGGCTGGTCCGCGGCAACCGGCACCGCCCTGCCGCTGCCCGGCGCAGCCTTCTGGGCCTATGCCGCCGTCGGCGGGCTGACCCAGATCCTCGCCACCGTCTGCGTGGTGATGCTGTTCAAGTCGCGCAACTTCGCCGTCGGCATCACCTTCAAGAAGACCGAGGTGATCCAGACCGCCCTCGTCGGCCTGCTGATCCTCGGCGAAAGCGTCAGCGCCGCGGCGCTCGTGGCGATCCTGATCGGCCTCGGGGGCGTGCTGCTGCTGTCCCGCACGCCCGAGACGCAAGGCGCCTGGTGGCGCGCCCTGACGGGGCGCGCGCCGCTGCTCGGGCTCGTGTCGGGCGTGCTCTTCGCCATCTCCGGCGTCACCTACCGCGGCGCCTCGCTCGAAGTCGCCGCCGACCCGGTGCTGCGCGCCGCGGTGACGCTGGCGGCGGTCGGCGCGATGCAGCTGGTCGGCATGGGGCTCTGGCTCGCCTGGCGCGAAACGGGGCAGATCGCCGCCGTCTGGCAGGCGCGCCGCACGGCGGTC
>JAGRMS010000158.1 GCA_020441135.1 Pseudooceanicola sp. | reverse complement strand
CCCCCGTCTCCCTTCGGTCG
The DNA here is from genome assembly GCA_020441135.1 of Pseudooceanicola sp. Taxonomy (GTDB): domain Bacteria; phylum Pseudomonadota; class Alphaproteobacteria; order Rhodobacterales; family Rhodobacteraceae; genus Seohaeicola_A. Next base: position 4,754 of record JAGRMS010000158.1, on the reverse strand, counting down.
ACTCCCCCGGAGATATTTGGAAAGAGAAGAAATCAAGGGCGCGGCGCCCCCTGCTTCTTTTCTTCAAAAATACTCCCGCGCGGCGCGCACGCGCCGCAGGCGCGTTCGGACGCTGCGCGAGAAGGGGCCGTAGGGCGGGGCTTGCCCCGCCGCGCCGAACCCGGCGGGGTGAACCCCGCCTTACGCGTGCCGCACCAGCCGCGCGTCGGGATAACCGTCAAGCTGGCGGGCAAGGGCCTTCGGTCTTTCCCTGAACAGGATACGGGCATCGGCGATGGCCTGTTCCTGGAGGCGCTTGCCGATGCCGCGCGCCAGCCGGATCGCGCGGCGGCGCGTCTTCTTCGGGGCGATCTTCCCGCCGCCGCGGGCCAGCCGGTTCACCAGGTCGGCGAGGTCGTGATCGGTGCCGAGGGCGTCGCCGATGCGGTTGGCGAGGGCAATGCGCGCGGCCATGTCCCGCGGCAGGGCCGGGGCCAGCAGGGCGCAATGCATGCCGTGGTATTTCACCTGTCGGCGCAGGTCGTGCAGCGCCTCGATGTCGCGGCGGGCGCGGACCGTTTCCAGGCCCTTGCGGCACTGGCGGACGGGGCGCGCGAGTCCCGTCGCGAGGATGGTGGTGTCGTCGCCGTCGAGGTGCCAGGCGGGCACGCGCTCGCGCAGGGCTTCGAGGCCGGCGAGGGTGGCGGCGGACAGGGCGGCGGGGACGCGTTGCGCGGTCTTGCGGGCGAGGCGTTTCGCGGCCCAGGCTTGCAGCGGCTGGAACGGCTCCCCGGCCTCGCGCGACAGGAGGGCGACGGATTGCACCAGCACCTCGGCCTCGCGCAGGGGCGCGAGGGTATGGGCGACGGCGCGCAGGGCATCGTCGAGCGGCGTGAAGCGGTCGCCGAGGCCGGGACGCACCAGGCGGAGCAGGCCGCGCAGCTGCTTGATCCGCTTGCGGACGGCGTGGATGGCGGGGCCCGGTTCGGTGGCGATGGCGCGGGCGCTTTCGATGGCGGCGTCGAGGTGGGTCAGGGCAACGGCGCGCAGGCTGACGGCCAGCGGCTGGCCGGGATCAAAGCTCTCCATCGCACCCCCCGACTCCCGGCGTCCCGGCGGCAAGGGTAGCACCGCTTCTCCGCCCGGCAAAGCGGTGGATGGGATCGGCCTTGTCCTGCCGGGAAACGCGCCCTAAACCTCGGCGCGACTCATGTTTTCGAAGGTTTCCCGCCATGAAGAACTCGCGCGGCTCTCTGATCCGTCCGCACCCCCTGCCGGAAAGCGCCAGCCGTCCGGTGGTGACGCCGCTGTCGCCCTCGGTGGTCTATGCCTCGGACACGCCCGACGCGCTGGATGCGCAATACGAGGGCCGGGTCTTCGGCTATACCTACTCGCGCGAGGGACACCCGAACGCGGACGTGGTCGCGGCCAAGCTCGACGCGATGGAGGGGATCGAGGGCGGCGTCGTCACCGGTTCCGGCATGGCGGCGGTCTCGGCCGTGCTGCTCGGGCTGCTGAAATCGGGGGATCACGTCATCGGCGGCAACCAGCTTTATGGCCGGTCGCTGCGAATGATGAAGGAGGATCTGCCGCGCCTTGGCATCGCCACCAGCATGGCCGATCCGGGCGACGTGGCGGCCATCGAGGCGGCGATCCGCCCCGAGACGCGGCTGATCCTGGTCGAGGCGGTGTCGAACCCGACGCTGCGGGTGGCCGACATCGACGGGCTGGCGAAGCTGGCGCAGGCGAAGGGCATCCTGCTGGCGGTCGACAACACCTTTACCACGCCCCGCGCCTTCCGGCCGTTCGAACATGGGGCGGATATCGTGATCCACTCGATCACCAAGCTGCTCGCGGGGCATTCCGACGTGATGCTCGGCTGGGTAGCGGCGAAGGATCCGGCATTGGCGCAGCGGCTGCGCATCTTCTCGGTCACCGCCGGCCTGACGGCGAGCCCGTTCGACTGCTGGTTGGCGGAACGCGGGATGCTGACCTTCGACCTGCGCTTTGAACGCGCGCAGGCGACGGCGGTGGCGCTGGCGGACCGGCTGGGCGCGCTGCCGGGCGTCAAGCGGGTGATCTATCCGATGCGCGCCGACCATCCCGACCATGCCCGCGCGGCGGCGCTGCTGAAGGGGCAGGGGTGCAACATGGTCTCCTTCGAGCTGAAGGGCGGGCGCGACGCCGCGAACGCCTTCACCCGCGCCGCCGAGGGGCTGAGCTTCGCCCCGACGCTGGGCGATGTGGGCACGACGCTGTCGCATCCGGCGTCCTCGTCGCACCGGGCGCTGACGGCGGAGGAGCGCGGCAAGCTGGGCCTCTCCGAGGGCTTCTTCCGCGTCTCGGTCGGGCTGGAAGAGCCGGAGGCGTTGCTCGACATCTTCACGCAGGCGGTCAAGGCCGCCGTTCCCGGGGCCTGAGGCATGGACGGCGCGGCGGACCTGCTGGAGGCGCTGCCGCTGCCGGCCCTGCTGATCGGGCGGGATGCGCGCATCGCCGCCGCCAACGCCAGCGCGCGCACGCTGTTCGGGCCGCAGCCGGTGGGGCGGCATCACGACACCATCCTGCGCCAGCCGGAACTGGCGCGCGCCATCGGCGGCTGCCTGCTGGACGGCCAGCCCCGGCAGGCGCGCATGTCGCTGAGCGATGGCGCGCAGGCCAGCCTGTGGGAGGCATTCTGCCGCCCGGCGGGGGCGGCAGGGGCCGTGCTGGTGACGCTGCTGGACGCGACCCCGCTGGAACAGGCGACGCAGATGCGGCGGGATTTCGTCGCCAACGTCAGCCACGAGCTGCGCACCCCGCTGACCGCGCTCCTGGGCTTCATCGAGACGCTGCGTGGCGCGGCGGCGCGTGACCCGGCGGCGCGCGAGCGGTTCCTGGGGATCATGGCGGCCGAGGCGAGCCGGATGAACCGGCTGGTCGGCGATCTCCTGTCGTTGTCGCGCGTCGAATCGCAGGAACGGATCCGCCCGAAGGACGCCGTGGACCTGGGGGCGCTGGTCTCGGACGTGCTGAAAACGCTGCGCCCGCTGGCGGATGACAGCACGGTGCGCTTCGACTTTGCGCCGGTCGAGGGCGTCACCGTGCCGGGCGACGCCGACCAGTTGCGTCAGGTGGTGACGAACCTGGTCGAGAACGCGATCAAGTATGGCGGATCGGGTGGCCTTGTGGCGGTCGGCCTGACCGGCGGGGCCGAGGCGCGGCTGGTGGTACGCGACAACGGCCCCGGCATCGACCCGGTGCATATCCCGCGCCTGACCGAGCGGTTCTATCGCGCCGATACCCACCGCAGCCGGATGCTGGGCGGCACCGGGCTGGGGCTGGCCATCGTCAAGCACATCGTCAACCGGCACCGGGGGCGGCTGAAGGTGGAAAGCCAGCCGGGGCAGGGGGCGTCCTTTACCGTCGTGCTGCCGACCGCCTAGCGCGGGATCGGGTCTTCGGGTTCGGCCTGTCCCGCCAGCCAGTCGCGGAAGGCGACCAGCGAGGGGTTGCGGGCACGCGCCTGCGGCCAGACCAGCCAGTAGGCGCCCTGCGCCTCGGTCGCTGGGCCGCAAAGGGGGACCAGCTTGCCTGTGGCGATCTCCTGTTCGACCAGGTAGTCGGGCATCAGCGCGACCCCCAGCCCATGCAGGGCGGCCTGGGTGATCGTTGAGAATTGGTCATACATCGTGCCGGGCAGGGCGCGCGTGATGCGCTGCCCGTGGGCGGCGAACCACTCGGACCAGGCATGGGGCCGTGTCTGGATGTGCAGCAGCGGGAATTTCAGCAGCCTGGCGGGGTCCGGCGTGGCGCCGTTCAGCAAGGAGGGCGCGGCCACCGGCACGACAGCCTCGTGCTTGAGCAGCACGCGGTCGGTGCCGGGCCAGTCTCCACGTCCGAAATGAAGCGCCGCATCAAAGGGTTCCGAGGCGAAGTTGAACGGCGGAAGGCGGGTCGACATGTTCAGCGTGACGCTGGGGTGCAGCCGCGCGAAGTCGGGCAGGCGGGGCATCAGCCAGCGCATCCCGAAGGTCGGCAGGATGGCGAGGTTCAGCGTGCCGCCCGCCGGCGCAACCTGCAACCGCAGGGAAGCATTGGCGATCTGCATCAGCGCGTCGCGCACCTCGACAACGTAATCCTGCGCCTCGGGCGTCAGGGTCAGGCGCTTCTGCGTGCGCTCCACCAGGTCCAGGCCCATCTGCCGTTCCAGTGCCTGCAACTGGCGGCTGACGGCGCTTTGGGTCAGCGAAAGCTCTTCTGCCACGGCAGAGGCGCTGCCGAGACGGTCGAGCGCCTCGAGCGCGCGAAGAGAGGATATGGACGGCAGCAGGCGGCGGGGGGCAAGCATGTATGCCATTAACTCATGAATCCATTCAAAAGTCTCGCTGTTTTTTCCCTGAATCGCGGCCTAGACTGCGGCAAATCGCACATGGAGGAGGCCGAGATGAACGCGCCCAGCACCCCGAAACCCAGCCTGAAACCCAAGGACGCCCCCGATCTGGGCCGGTTCGACTGGACCGATGCCCTGCGTCTCGACGACCAGCTGACCGAGGACGAGCGGATGATCGCCGGTTCCGCCCGCGCCTATGCGCAGGAAAAGCTGATGCCGCGCGTGACCAGGGCGTTTGCCGAAGAAGGCGTGGAGCCGGAAATCTTCCGCGAAATGGGTGAGATGGGCCTGCTCGGGGTCACGGTGCCCGAACAATACGGCGGCATCGGCGCGGGCTATGTCAGCTATGGGCTGGTCGCGCGCGAGGTGGAGCGCGTGGATTCGGGCTATCGCTCGATGATGT
>JAGRMS010000157.1 GCA_020441135.1 Pseudooceanicola sp. | reverse complement strand
AGATGTCACGGACCAGGGCCGAGGACAAGTTGGTAGCGCCCTTCACTGTAGAGTTGTTGTCGTTCCCCGGGGACGTTCCATCGGACAAACCATACCGATCTTCGAACCAGCCGCGGCCGGCACTCTTGTCGTTGGCGTAATGCCCGTAGCAGCTGAATGACGTATTGGCCACGCACTCGCCATCGTTCCCGAAAAAGAGGTTGGTGTAAACGTAGGATGTCGACGATACCAGGGCCATGTTGTCCTGAAGCCAGGTGGCGCCATCCAGGTTCGATGCGTGCCAGCCTTCGACGCTTCCACCCCAGAGGCTGTCGAACAGCGCCTCCAACTCACCGCGCGACGCATAGCGCCAGCCATCGGCGATAAAACCGCCAGTGCCCCCTTCGATGCTGGTGCGGGAGATACCGCTTGTTTCATCCCAGGTCAGCCATTCCAGCCCGCCCAGGTTCACGGTCTTGCCGCCATTGGTCGTGTGCGAGCCGGATACCGTTGCCGCATGGGCGGCGAAACCGGAAATAGATGCTGCGCAAACTGCAGCGGCCGCAATGAATGTCTTCATACCTTCGCCCCTGATCAACTGGATTACTTTTAATGATTCCATACTTTGTCTGCGTAAACCCACGGCAGAGTCAAGTTTTTTACCGGAACAGCGCAGGCCTGTCCGGAATGTCGGGCACCGTGCGATCCGGCAAATTGCCAAAAGCAAGCGTGGCAAGCCTAGGGTGGGCAATCTGCCCACCACCGCGCGGATCGAACCACAAGACCACCATCAACCCCCTATCCCCCTCCCCTCGACAATCTGCTATACCTCCCCAGGGACGGCCCTTGCCCCAAGCAATCCGTTACCGCTAGCACGAACAAGATCAACACCTTGACCCCCCGTCCTAGCTAGGACACCCAAAATGCCCTCCCTCTGCCGCGATTGCCTGACCCCCGGCGACACCGCCGCCCGCTGCCCTGCCTGCGGCTCTCCCCGGCTGGTCACGCACCCCGAACTCTTCACCCTCACCATCGCCCACATGGATTGCGACGCCTTCTACGCCTCCGTCGAGAAACGCGACCGCCCGGACCTCGCCGACAAGCCCGTCATCATCGGCGGCCGCCACCGCGGCGTCGTCTCCACCGCCTGCTACGTCGCCCGCATCCGCGGCGTCCGTTCCGCCATGCCGATGTTCCAGGCCCTGAAACTCTGCCCCGACGCCGTGGTCCTGAAGCCCCGCATGTCCCTCTACGCCGAGGTCTCCCGCCTGATCCGGTCGATGATGGAGGAACTCACCCCCGCCGTGCAGCCCCTGTCGCTGGACGAGGCCTTCCTCGACCTCTCCGGCACCGCCCGCCTCCACGGCCAGCCCCCCGCCGTCCTGCTCGCCCGCCTGGTCCGCCGGATGAAGGAGGAACTCGGCGTCACCGGCTCCATCGGCCTCTCGCACAACAAGTTCCTCGCCAAGGTCGCCTCCGACCTCGACAAGCCCCGCGGCTTCCGGGTGATCGGCAAGGCCGAGACGGCGGCCTTCCTGCACGACCGCCCCGTCCGCCTGATCTGGGGCATCGGCCCCGCCTCGCAGGAGTCGCTCGAACGCGCCGGCATCCGCACCTTCGCCGACCTGCTCCGCTGGGACCGCCCCGCCCTGCACGCCCGCTTCGGGTCGATGGGCGAACGCCTCTGGCACCTGGCCCGGGGCGAGGACCACCGCCGGGTCTCGGCCGACGAGCCGGTCAAGTCGATCTCGAACGAAACCACCTTCGACACCGACACCGCCGACCCCGACATCCTCGACGGCCACATCTGGCGGATGGCCGAGAAGGTCGCCGACCGGGCGAAGGCGCGCGGGCTGGCGGGGCGCGTGGTGACGCTGAAGGTCAAGAAGGCCGACCACGCCATCCTGACCCGCCGCCTGTCGCTGCGCGATCCGGCGCAGCTGGCCGACACGATCTATCGCACGGCCCGCGGGCTCTACGACCAGGTAGTCAACGACGGCCCGTTCCGCCTGCTCGGCTGCGGTCTGAGCCAGCTGGTCCCCGAGACCGACATCCGCGCCGGGGGCGACCTGCTCGACCCGACCGCCCGCCAGCGCGGCGAGGCGGAACGCGCGGCCGACCGCATCCGCGCGAGGTTCGGCGCGGATGCCATCGTCAAGGGTCGCGCGCTGCGATAGAACAGGCCATGACAAGAATTCTGACCGGACAATGCCTCTGCGGCGGCGTCACCTACAGCCTTCCCGACCGTTTCGCCTACGCGCTGATCTGCCATTGCTCGCAATGCCGCCGCGCGACCGGATCGGCGTCCAAACCCTTTGGCGGGATACCGTTGGACGATCTGAAGGTGACGAAGGGCGCCGATCTGCTCACGTCCTACGGAGATGCCGAGGCGCAGGACCGCCGCTGCGGCACCTGCGGATCGCTGCTGTGGTCCGTTGTCCGCGAGGGCAAATGGGCGCACGTTGCGCTTGGAACCTTGACCGACACTCCTTCGACCCGGCCCACCGCGCATATCTTCGCCGGGTCAAAAGCGGATTGGGAGGTCATCGCGGACGACTTGCCTCAATTTGAGGCCTTTCCGGAATAGGTTATTCGGCCGCCAGCGGCATCTCTTCCCGGCGGATACCGGCGATGTCGGCGATCACCCGGCGCAGCAGGGCGCGGAAGACCTCGAAGTCGATCGACTTCACCACGCGGGTCTCGTCCATGTAGAGCGCCCGGTCGATCTCGATCTGGATCGCGTGCTGACGCCGGGACGGGCGTCCATAGGCCTGGGTTACATAGGCCCCGGCGAAGGGCGCGTTCCGGGTGACGGTGAGCCCCGCCGCCGAAAAGGCCGCCTCGATCCGGTCGACGATGTCCGCCCCCGCCGCCGCGCCGAAACGGTCGCCCAGCACGATCTCGGGACGGCGGCGGGCGGTGCGGGCGACGCCGTCCATCGCCTCATGCGGCATCGAGTGACAGTCGATCAGGATCGCCTGCCCGTGCCGCGCATGGGCGTCGTCCAGCAGCGATTGCAGGACGGAGTGATAGGGTTGCCAATAGGCCGCGATCCGCGCCTGCGCCTCGGCCATCGGCAGCCGCCCGCGATAGATCGCCCTGCCGTTCGCCACGACGCGGGGAATCACCCCAAGACCGCTGGCGACGCGCGGGTTGTGGCCGTGGCGCCTCGCCCCCTCGATCAGCGCGGGGTCGAGTTCGTCGGTCGACCGGTTCAGGTCGAGAAAAGCCCGCGGCATCCCCGCCCGCAACAGCGGCGCGCCAAACTCGGGCGCAGCAGCGAAGAGTTCGTCGACGAAAGCATCCTCGGAAGAGCGAATCGCCAGCGTATCGAGCTGGCTCTGGCGCAGGAAACTTTCGGGATAGACCCCACAACCGTGAGGCGAGGCAAACACGACGCAGGACCGCCGCTGGCGCGGCAGTGTAAGATGATAGGCGGAATCTGGCATCCGGTCTCCTTGCTGGGGGACAGCATACAGCGAAAGATCGTTGCACCAATAGCCCTTGATCACCCCGGCGACTCTTATTATAGACCCCGCTACCGCCGCGGGTTTGCGCGCTCCATTCGTCATGGGGCCCGGGACCGCGGCGGTATTCATGGGTGATTAGCTCAGTGGTAGAGCACTTCGTTGACATCGAAGGGGTCACAAGTTCGAACCTTGTATCGCCCACCATGAATTCACCGTTCCGGCCCCGGCCGGAATGCCCGCAACACCAGGCGCTGGCCCGCGCCGCAGACAGAGGATAGGACCATGAAGGTCAAGAACTCGCTCCGGTCGCTCAAGAACCGGCACCGCGATTGCCGGATCGTGCGCCGCAAAGGCCGCGTCTATGTGATCAACAAGACCCAGCGCCGCTACAAGGCCCGTCAGGGCTGAACAGCGCCGCGTCGCTTGCATCGGGCCGCCCAATCGGGCGGCCTTTTGCATTTGCGCAGTCAAGCCAAAAAGTCGAGTGAAGTTGTCGGGTTTCCTGTTGGCAAGTTCTCCTCGCCCGATTATTGAGTGTTTCAGTCGGGAATGAACCCGACGCCACACGGGATCATTCCAATGACACGGCTCCAATCGACCCTCCTCGCCACGACGCTGCTGGTCCTGAGCGCCAACGCGTCCGCGGCCAGTGAACTGAACCTCTATTCCTCGCGCCACTACGACACAGACGAGCGGCTGTACTCGGACTTCGAGGCCGCGACCGGCATTACCATCAACCGCATCGAAGGCGACGCCGACGAGCTGATCGCACGGATGCAGGCCGAGGGTGCCAATTCTCCCGCCGACATCCTGCTCACCGTAGACACCTCGCGGCTGGAACGGGCCAAGCAGGCGGGCGTGCTGCAAGCCGTCGACAGCGCCACGCTGGAAGAGCGGGTGCCCGCCAACCTCAGGGACGCCGACAACCAGTGGTTCGGCTTCTCGCAGCGCGCGCGAATCATCTTCTTCGACAAGGTCGAACTGCCGAACCCGCCGCAGACCTACGCCGACCTCGCCAAGCCGGAATACAAGGGCAAGATCTGCACCCGCTCCTCGACCAGCACCTACAACCAGACCCTGTTGGCCTCCATCGTGACGCACGCGGGCGAGGCTGCTGCCAAGGAATGGGCCGCGGGCATCGTCGCCAACATGGCGCGCGATCCGCAGGGCGGCGATACTGACCAGCTGCGCGCCGTGGTTTCCGGCGAATGCGACATCGCGGTATCGAACACCTATTACTTCGCCCGCGCGATCCGCACCGACGTCAAGGGCCTGAGCGCCGGGCGCGAGATGATCGGCTGGATCTTCCCCGACCAGGAAGGCAACGGGGCGCATGTCAACCTGTCGGGCGGCGGCGTTGCCGCCAATGCACCAAACCGGGACAATGCCGTGAAGTTCCTCGAATACCTGACCAGCGACCAGGCACAGCAGTATTTCTCGGCCGGGAACGACGAATATCCGACCGTGAAGGGTGTCGCGCTGTCGCCGGCCATCGAGTCGCTGGGCAGCTTCAAGGCCGACGAGGTGTCGCTGTCCGAAGTTGCGGCGAACCTGCCTGTGGCGCAAAGGATCTTCAACGAAGTGGGCTGGAAATAGGACCATCGGGCGCGCGGCGATCCCTCGCGCGCCCGTTTTTCGTTGAAAGTCAGGAATACCCGCCCCTTTCCGGGCGATTTTCCTTTTCCGCTCGGGGCCTTTTCCCTTTAACGTCATTGCATCCTGACGCCGGGGCCGCCCCGCCGCCGCATTCTCTTTGGAAGACCTCGACCGATGCCGCTCGCCTGCGTTCTGATTTCGGACATCACTGGCAGCACCCAGCTTTACGACCGCGAAGGCGGCGCCGTCGCGGCGCAGTATATCGAGCAGGTGGTCGCCCGGATGCGCGCGATCATTGCGGCGGCGGGCGGGCATTGCGTCAAGTCCAAGGGCGACGATACGATCAGCTTCTTCCACCATCCAGACTACGCCTTCGAGGCGGCCTGGGCGATGGTGAACGAGCCCTGGGACAACGACATGTCGATCCACGCGGGGATGTATTCCGGCGAGGTGGTGCATCAGGAGGCGAGCATCTTCGGCGCCGCAGTGAACACCGCCGCGCGGCTGTCGTCACTGGCGAAACCTGGCGAAATCCTGCTGGGCGACAACTGCTATGACGACCTGGCGGCGACCCACAAGAAGCGGCTTCAGCCGATCGGTGAACTGCTGCTGAAAGGCAAGGACGCGCCCACCAAGGTCTATGCCGCCTCGATCCCCAGCCTTGCCGCAACCACGGTGGTCTTCGCGCGCGGGACGTCGCGGGCGCGAGCGAGCCAGACCGAAACGGTCGAGCTGACCTTTGGCGGGCGCAGCTGGCACCTTGTCGAGGGCGAAACACTGTCCATCGGGCGCTCGGCGGACTGCGACATCGTGCTGGATCACGCCTGGGTGTCGCGCCGCCATGGCGAGTTCACCATCCGGCAGTCGCAGCTTGAATATGCCGACCACAGCTCGGCCGGATCGACGGTGCTGTCGGCGGACGGGAAGGAGCTGTCGGTGCATCGCCGGTCTACCATGTTGTCGGGGTCGGGCCGCGTGCTGCTCGGCCCGCGTGAAACGGCGGACGACAGCTGCTCGGTCGGCTTCGTCGCCTACGGCATGAACGTCCAGGCATCGTGAGCGCGCTGTCCTCCCGCGTGCCGCTGACCATCGTCAGCGGCTATCTTGGCGCTGGCAAGACGACGCTGATCAACCGCCTGCTGGGCGAGGATCACGGGCTTCGGCTGGCGGTGGTCGTGAACGACTTCGGCGCGGTGAACATTGACGAGGGGCTGATCCGCGAACGGGGCGGGCAGACGGTGGGCCTGCACAACGGCTGCATCTGCTGCGCAGCCGAGGGCGACCTCTTCGCCGCGATGGACCGTGCCCTGTCGCTAAAGCCGCGCCCGGATCACCTGGTGGTCGAGACCAGCGGCATCGCCGATCCGGCCGCCATCGCCCAGGCGGCGATTGCGGACCCCGAGATTTCCTATGGCGGTATCCTGACACTGGTAGACGTGCTGAACGCCCCTGCCCTGCTGGAAGATCCTCTGCTGGGGCCTCAGGTCGTGCAGCAGGTCCGCGCGGGCGATCTGGTGCTGGTGACGAAGGGCGACGACCCAGCGTTGATGGCCCGCCTGCGCACCCTGGGGGCCCGCGCGCCCGCGCCGCTTGCCGATGCGCCGCTGGCCCCGCTGCTGTTCGGCATGGTGCCGCTGCCGAACCGGCAGGCCCCCGCTCCGCACCCGTCCTATGTGGCGTGGAGCCACAGCTCGGATCGCCCGATCGGCCGCGCGGTCATGGGCGCGCGACTGGAAAGTCGCCCGGCGGGCGTCTACCGGATGAAAGGCACCGTGCTGACCGACGATGGCGCCTATGCGCTGGACGTGGTCGGCGCCCATGTCGAGGCGCGCAGATCGAGGGCGGACCGGACCGAACTGGTCGCCCTGGGCCCGCGCGACCGGGTGTCGGTCGCCGAGATCGAGGACTGGTGGAGCGGCAAGGCCTGTTCTCAGTGACGTCCGCGCGCGGATTGCTCTGCTTCCGCCACGCCATGCTGTGTCTTGTCCCAGTATTGCGGTGCAACAATCAGTTCGGTGATGGCCTTCAGCCCCGCGATGCCGCCCATTGCGTAATAGAACGGCATCGTCACCACCCAAGGGATCAGGAAGCCCCGCTCGGCCCGCCGCGCGCCAATTCCGGCAACCAGCACCGATACCAGTTCCACCGCGAAGATAAGCGCCCCGGCCAGCATGAAGTAACGGTCACCCAGGACCGCCTGCGAGGGATGCGGCAGCCCGAGGAGGATCAGCCAGTAGGACCACAGCACCGGGGCAAGGATGAACTGCCCCACCGTGCCGATGAAGAAGGCCTGAAAGCTGAGAAAGCGCCAGGTCCCCAAGTCGCGCCATAACCGCCAGGGCGAGGCCATGTGGACGAGATAGGTCATCATGAACCCCTTCAGCCAGCGCGACCGCTGCTTGATCCAGGGCCAGGGCCGACAGTTCGCCTCTTCGTAGGTCGTGCTGTCCAGCATCTCGGTCCGCCAGCCTCCCCGGCAGAGGCGCATCCCGAGATCGGCGTCCTCGGTCACGTTGTGGGCATCCCAGCGGAACAGCTCTTCCAACGGACCGCGCCGGAAGAACAGCGTCGTGCCGCCCAGCGGCAGCACCAGGCGAAGGCGATCCAGCGCCGGCATGATCACCCGGAACCAGGCGGAGTATTCGATGGAAAAACAGCGCGCGATCCAGTTCGTGCGCGGATTGTAGAAGTCGAGCACGCCTTGCAGGCAGGCCACCTCGGGCGGGGCATCGGCAAACCGCTCGGCCACCCGCTCCAGCTGATCCGCCGCCGGGGCGTCCTCGGCATCCCAGACGCCGATGATCTCGCCCTGGCAGAAATCCAGCGCATAGTTCATCGCGCGCGGCTTGGTTGTCAGGCCGCTGTAACCCGGTACGGTAATAACGCGCATCCAGGGCGGCAGCACCGTGCGCTCCAGCGTCTTGCGCGTCACGTTGTCCTGGGCCTCGAGCACGAGCAGGACGTCCAGCAGGGGCTTGGGATAAGTCAGGCGGCACAGGCGGCGCACAAGGGCGCCGGCAATCTCGGTCTCGCGGAAGAGCGGCACGAGGATCGAGATCTTGGGCCGACGCTGCGCCTTGCCCGATGCGACCTTGGGGGGCGGAATTGCAACTGGCCGGGGGGAAGGGGTCAGCAGCCAGACGGCCAGCGCGGCCACACGCAGCGTGGCAAACAGCAGCGTGGCCAGGGCAGCCGCCGCTCCCAGCGCGGTCAGCGCGACAGCTGGTGAAATCGCAAGCCAGGCCGCGCTCAGCACAACGGCCAGCACCACGCCCAGGCGGTGCGTCAGGCCCCAGCGGCGGCTGCTGAGTGCAAGGGGCAGACGCGTCTCGGCGGCGAGGGCCAGCGTGGTCGAGGATTGTGCGGCAATTGCCGTTTCGATTGCGTCGCGACTGGCCAGAACGGGAACGAGGCGCAGGGGGATGTTGGCAAGCTGTTGTCGAAGGTCGTCGAACTCCTCGGGACGGGCGGTCGCGATGAAAAGGACGCGGCCTTGCCTGCGCCAGGGCACCGCCTTGGCGACCAGCCAGAAGTCCGGTGGCCGAAACGATGCGAGCTGAACAGTTGGCGGTATCGCCACAGGATCGACGCTGAGGATGCCGAACTGCTCTGCCAGAGCCTCCTGCACCCTCGCAGCCGGAGCAAAGCCTTCCGCCACCAGAATCTCGCCAAGCGGAGCCTTGACGGTCAACTGCATCGACAGTGCGGCAATCAGTTGAGTTTGGGTGATCACCCCGGCGGCAACCAGCATCTGGCCCAGCGGTAGGGTCCGTTCACCCTCGCCAAAAACCGACTTGCCGGTTCGGGCTACCCCGCCCGCATCGACCAGGCGCAGGTGCGACTCAACCATCCGAACTGTCCCCAACCCAAAGGCGGGGACAGAATGGACAGCGCAGGGTTAACAGGCAGTTAAGAGGCGCTCACGCCGCCTTGCGCGAGGCCATCGCCGCAGCAAAGCGTTCGAACAGGTAATAGCTGTCCTGCGGGCCCGGGCTGGCCTCGGGGTGATATTGCACCGACCAGACCGGGCGGTCGTCCATCCGGATGCCGCAGTTCGATCCGTCGAACAGCGAACGGTGCGTCTCGGTCACGCCGCGCGGCAGGGTCTGGGCGTCGACGGCAAAGCCGTGGTTCATCGAGGTGAT
>JAGRMS010000156.1 GCA_020441135.1 Pseudooceanicola sp. | reverse complement strand
CCTTCGTCGCCAAGGCGACCGACAGTGCCATCGCCGCCATCGCCGCCCGCGTCATGGCGGGCGAGAAGCTGACCAATTTCCCGATGCGCGCGCCCTACGACGCCGATGCCGATTACGACACCATCCTGCCGCTGGCCGACCCGCTGACGCTGGTCGACCCCGACATGCCCTGGTTCTCGGTGAAAGAGGCCGTCCTCCCCTTCGCCCGCTTCCCCGGCGTCGACACCATCCTCGGCCCCGAGATGCGCTCCACGGGCGAGGTCATGGGCTGGGACCGCAACTTCCCCCGTGCCTTCCTCAAGGCCCAGATGGGCGCCGGCAACCCGCTCCCGCGCGAAGGCCGCGCCTTCATCTCGATCCGCGACGACGACAAGACACCCCAGATGCTGGAAGCGGCGCAGATCCTCGCCGCGCAGGGCTTTGCCCTCGTCGCCACCCGCGGCACGCAGGCCTGGCTCAAGGGCCACGGCGTCCCCTGCGAACAGGTGAACAAGGTCTACGAAGGCCGCCCCGATATCGTCGACATGATGAAGGACGGCGGCATCCAGCTGGTGATGAACACCACCGAAGGCGCGGCGGCGGTCGAGGACAGCAAGTCCATCCGCTCCGTCGCGCTCTTCGACAAGATCCCCTACTTCACCACCGCCGCCGGCGCCCATGCCGCCGCCCTGGCGATCAAGGCCCAGGCCGAGGGGGACGTGGGCGTGAAGGCCCTGCAAAGCTGACCGCCCGCCCGGCGTGCGGCTTGCAGGCCGGGCACAGCCGAACGAGTCGACATCGACGCGGCACCTGGCGCCGATATCGATCGGCGATGCCCGGGGCGAACGCCCCGGCTTCGCCTCTCACGGCCAAGTCCGTTGACACAAAACGGGAACATGCGTAGAACAAACGCAAACAAGCCGAACAGAGGGCGAGCGCATGCTGACGAAGAAGCAACTGGATCTGCTGGCATTCATCCAGAACCGGGTGGCGCGCGACGGGGTGCCGCCAAGCTTTGACGAGATGAAGCTGGCGCTGGACCTGCGGTCGAAGTCGGGCATCCATCGTCTGATCACCGCGCTGGAGGAACGGGGTTTCATCCGGCGGCTGGCGCATCGGGCACGGGCCATCGAGATCGTCAAGCTGCCCGAGACGCTGGGCGGCGAGGCCGGCGGCTTCCAGCCCCGCGTGATCGAGGGCGACAGGCCCGCGTCACGCCCCGCGCGGGCCGAAATGGTCGTGGCCGACGCGATGGAACTGCCGGTGATGGGGCGGATCGCGGCGGGTGTGCCGATCGAGGCCATCAGCCAGGTATCGCATCATGTCGCGGTGCCGGGGGCGATGCTGTCGGGCCGGGGAGAGCACTATGCGCTCGAGGTCAAGGGCGACTCGATGATCGAGGCCGGGATCAACGATGGCGACATCGTGGTGATCCGCGAGACGCAGGTGGCCGAGAACGGCGATATCGTGGTGGCCCTGGTCGAGGACCAGGAAGCGACCTTGAAGAAGTTCTACCGTCGCGGCGGGGCGATTGCGCTGGAAGCGGCGAACCCGGCTTACGAGACGCGGCTGTTCCCCGAGGACAAGGTCAAGGTGCAGGGCCGTCTGGTCGGGCTGATCCGCACCTACTGAGACCAGAGACGGCGGCTTTCGCGGGCCTGACGCAGGCCCGACGCGGTCAGCGCCAGGCTGCCCGAGGCGCGCAGGCGCTTCGGTCCCCAGACGTCGCAATCGCCTTGTGGGCGGATGTCGATCGTGGACACGACAAGCTGGCCCCTTGCGCAGGTTGTAAAACGGGCGGCGGCCTTCTTGCCGATGACGTGGACGACCTCCTGTCCGCTCGAGGACAGGACACGCACGCTCTTGTCCATCCCCGGCCAGCGCAGCGCCGCTTGTTCCTGCGTTGCCGCGTCGCCGTCGTTTTCCAGCCAGGTGCGGGCGATGAACCCCGCGCCTTTCGGCTTGCTGAGGGCGCGCCCCTGTGGCGTCATCACCCCGACCAGCGCGCCGTTGTCGGCGACCAGGACACCGGGGCGCTCGGCCATTGGCCAGAGGGCAAGCGCGAGCGCCGCGACCGGCAGCCCCAGCAGGCGCGAGCGGCCCTGCCAGAGGAACAGCCAGAGCATCCCCAGGGACAGCAGCGGCAGGACGAACGGTCCGGGCGACGGCACCCAGGAGCGCGCGCCGTCAAATCCGGCAACCCAGCGCCCGACGGCCAGGATCCAGTCGAGCCCCTGCCCCATGATCCAGAGTCCGATGCCATCGAGGCCGAAGGGCGCGAGCAGCAGCGCCAGCACGGCGGCGGGCACCACCACCGCCCCCATCACCGGCACGGCGAGCAGGTTGGCGATCAGTCCGAAGTGCGACAGCGTGTTGAAATGCGCCGCTCCGATCGGCGCGGTGGCCGCGCCGGCAATGGCGGACGAGGTCAGCACGGCAGCAACCGGCGCGGCCCAGCGCGGCAGGCGGGGCAGTTCCGAGGCACCAAGCCAGCCATAGCAGGCGATCAGCGCCGTCGTTGCGGCAAAGGACATCTGGAAGCCCGGCGACAGCAGGGATTCCGGCCGGAACACGAGCACGATCATCGCGGCCAGCGCCACCGACCGCAACGACAGGGCGCGGCGGTCGAGCAGGACCGCGCAGAGGACGACCGCGGCCATCACGAAGGCCCTTTCGGTCGCGACGTTGCCGCCGGATATGGCGTAATAGCCCGCCGCGGCGATCAGCGCCCCCGCGGCGGCCAGCTTGCGTGCCGGAACGCGCAGCCCGATGGAGGGGACGGCCGCGAAGCCAAGGCGCAGCGCGCCAAAGACGAATCCCGCGAGCAGGCCCATGTGCAGGCCGGAAATGGCAAGCAGATGCGCGAGGTTCGAGATGCGCAGGGCGGTCAGCACCTCGGCCGTCAGGCCGCTGCGGTCGCCGGTGGTGACGGCAGCGCCGACTCCGCCTGCGTCGCCCGGCAACGCGGCGCGGATGTGGTCCGAGATCGCCTTGCGCAGGGCGAATATGCGCAGCGACAGACCGTCCGGCTCTGGCGGCGCGACCGTCAGCACCGGGGTGCGCGTGTAGCCGAAGGCGCCGATGCGCAGGAACCACGCATGGCGGCGGAAGTCGAAACCGCCGGGCTCCACCGCGCCTTCCGGGGGCGAAAGATGCCCGGTGGTCATGATGCGCTGGCCGGGTTGGATCGCCCCGGCGGGCGGGCCGTGAAGCGAGACCCGGACGCGCAGCGGCGTGCGGGCGGGCGACACGCGTTCCAGCACCACCCGGTCGAGCACGAGGCGGTCGGCGTCCGAGGCGGACCGGTCGATATCGACCACGCGGCCTTCGATGGGGCCGTAATAACGGAAGGCCAGGACCGGCGCGGCGACGCCGTGGGCGCGATGGGCCGCGAGGGTAAAGCCCAGCGCCACGAGCGCCGCCGCCCAGCCGGGCAGCGCGAGGCCGGCGGGGTGCCGCCAGCCAAGGGTTGCGCCGGCCATCCCGGCCAGCGCCGCTGCGCCAAGGGCCACCGCGTCCGGCTCCGCCGGCAGCCCGAAGTAGATCCCGATCCCGGCGGCCATCATCACCGGCGCCCAGGGGAACAGCGTGCCCCGCCGCTGAAGCAGTGCCGTGTCGACACTTTTGAGCGCGCGCAACAGGGTGCGCATCTTGCCCCCCGCCCGCTGGACCGTTAGACAGGCCGCAACTTTACGCCCTGCCTGGTTACGAAACGGTAAACTCCACCTGTATGTCCGCTGAAATCGTCACCCGCTTTGCCCCCTCGCCCACCGGGTACCTGCATATCGGCGGGGCGCGCACGGCGTTGTTCAACTGGTTGTATGCACGCGGGCGCGGCGGGAAGTTCCTGCTGCGGATAGAGGATACCGACCGCGAACGCTCCACCCCCGAGGCGACGGCGGCGATCCTCCAGGGGCTGACCTGGCTGGGGCTCGACTGGGATGGCGAGGTGGTCAGCCAGTTCGACCGCGCACCGCGCCATGCCGAGGTTGCGCGCGACCTGCTGGCGCAGGGCAAGGCCTACAAATGCTTCTCGACGCAGGACGAAATCGCGGCCTTCCGCGAGGCGGCCAAGGCCGAAGGGCAAAGCACCCTGTTCCGCTCGCCCTGGCGCGACGCCGATCCGGCCTCGCATCCGGACGCGCCCTACGTCATCCGCATCAAGGCGCCGCAGG
This sequence comes from Pseudooceanicola sp., assembly GCA_020441135.1. Classification (GTDB taxonomy): domain Bacteria; phylum Pseudomonadota; class Alphaproteobacteria; order Rhodobacterales; family Rhodobacteraceae; genus Seohaeicola_A. The sequence continues at coordinate 1,357 of JAGRMS010000156.1, read as the reverse complement.
ACGGGACGACGGTGATCCGCGACCGGGTGCAGGGCGACGTGACGATCCGCAACGACCAGCTGGACGACATGGTGATGCTGCGCAGCGACGGCACGCCGGTCTACATGCTGGCGGTGGTGGTCGACGACCACGACATGGGCGTGACCCATGTGATCCGGGGCGACGACCACCTGAACAACGCCGCGCGGCAGATGATGATCTATGACGCGATGGGCTGGGACGTGCCGGTCTGGGCGCATATCCCGCTGATCCACGGGCCGGACGGCAAGAAGCTGTCCAAGCGGCACGGGGCGCTTGGGGCGCAGGAATACCAGGCGATGGGTTATCCGGCGGCGGGGATGCGCAACTACCTCGCCCGGCTGGGGTGGAGCCACGGCGACGACGAGTTCTTCACCGACGCGCAGGCCAAGGCGTGGTTCGATCTCGACGGGATCGGCCGCAGCCCGGCCCGGTTCGACCTGAAGAAGCTCGAGAACCTCTGCGGACAGCATATCGCGGTCGCGGATGATGCTGCGCTGCAGAAAGAATTGACCGGCTACCTGGTTGCGGCGGGGCAGCCGACGTTGACGCAGGGTCAGGCGGAGGGCATGGCCAGGGCGATGCCCTTCCTGAAGGAACGCGCCAAGACCTTCCCCGAACTGATTGACAAGGCGCGATTTGTTCTGGCCTCCCGGCCCATTCAGCCCGACGAGAAGGCGGCCAGGGCGCTGACACCCGAGGCGCGCGCCATGCTGTCGGAATTGACGCCGCAGTTGCAAAGTGTTAGCTGGAACCGTGACGATCTGGAAACGGCCCTCAACGGCTTTGCCGTCGAACGCGGCACCACATTCGGTGCCCTTGCCGGCCCGCTTCGGGCTGCACTTTCGGGGCGCGCGGTAACGCCGTCTGTCTACGACATGTTGATTGTACTCGGGCCGGAAGAGTCCCTGGCCCGCCTTGGTGACTGCGCGGCCTGACGTTCATCGTCGGGTAACGTGCAGCAGGTAACAGAACCGCCGCGCGATGGCGCGAAAGAAGACGTCGACGGCCCGTGAATGCGATGCCGTTCTGCAGGAGGATGTGACATGACCGACGCCAAGAAATCCGCTCAGCTGTTGCTGGACGGCAAGACCTACGACCTGCCGGTGCTGTCGCCGACTGCCGGGCCGGACGTTCTGGATATCCGCAAGCTGTACGGCCAGGCCGGGGTTTTCACCTACGATCCGGGCTATACCTCGACCGCCAGCTGCGACAGCACGATCACCTTCATCGACGGCGACCAGGGCGTCCTGACGCACCGCGGCTACCCGATCGACCAGCTTGCGGCCAAGTCGCACTACCTCGAGGTCTGCTACCTGCTGCTGTACGGCGAACTGCC
>JAGRMS010000155.1 GCA_020441135.1 Pseudooceanicola sp. | reverse complement strand
GACAAGAAGCGCGGGCTGGTGGCGCAACTGGACCGCAACGGCAGCGACGAGGGCGATGTGGCCAAGGTGCTTGGCGATTTCACCCGGCCCTGGGAGTGGGCGAAGTAGGTGGCAGACTATACCAAGCTGATCGACGCCGAGACCTGGGCCTTCATCCGCAAGACTGCCGAGAGCTATCCGGACGATGCGGTGGGGCTCGACATCGCCGGGCAGCGGCGGGTCTATGACGCGATGTGCCGGGAGTTCTATCACGGGCGGCCCGAGGCGGTGGCGGTGGAGGACACCACCGCCGACGACGTGCCGGTGCGGATCTACACGGTCGGAGAGCCGACCTGCACGGTGATCTATGCGCATGGTGGCGGCTATGTGGTCGGCGGGCTGGACAGCCACGACGACGTCTGCGCCGAGATCTGCGACCAGACGGGATATCGCGTGGTGGCGGTGGATTACCGGCTGTCGCCGGAGAACCCGCATCCGGCGGCCTTCGACGACTGCTGGGCCGTCACGAACTGGGCCGAGCATCGTTTCGAGCAACCGATGGTGCTGGCGGGCGACAGCGCGGGCGGCAACCTGATGGCCTGCGTGGCGCATTACGCGCGGGGGAAGCTGCGCAACATCATCGGGCAGGTGCTGATCTATCCGGGGCTGGGCCTGGGCGACAAGGGCGCGTCCTTCGCCGAGCACGCCGAGGCGCCGATGCTGACCCGCGCCGACATCGAGTTCTACAAGACCATCCGCACGGGCGGAGAGGAACCGCCGACGGACGACCCGACCTTCGCGCCGTTGCAGGACAGCGATTTCACCGACCTGCCCCGCACGGTGATCTTCGCGGCGGAATGCGATCCGCTGGCGAGCGACGCGCCCGCCTATGCCGAGAAGCTGCGGGCGGCGGATGTGCCGGTGCAGGTGGTGGTGGAACCGGGTCTTGTCCACGGCTACCTGCGCGCCCGGCACATGTCTTCGAGGGCCGAGGCCAGTTTCGAGCGGATCGTGCTGGCGATCGAGGCGCTGGGCCAGGGGTTGTGGGTTTACGAGGAGTAGGGGCGGGAGCCCTTCCTTACAGACTTCGAAAAAGTGCGCCACTTTCGCCCGGAACAAGGCGCGCAGCGCCGCCGGGCGAGCGCCCGTCCGCCCCCTCGGGCGGGCGCTTTTGCAACGTCGCCGCGGGCAATGACGTCAGAGTATTTGGCACCATAAAGTGGTGAACACAGGCGTTGCAGCGCCCACCCGGCGGACGGGCACTCGCCCGGCTCAAGTTAACGGTTTCAAGGCCCCACATCCCCTCGCGCGAGCGGCCGCGCCTCGATCACCACCATCGCCTGGGCCCAGGGGTGGTCGTCGGTCAGGGTGACGTGGATGATCGCCTCGTGGCCCGGCGGGGTCATCGCGTCGAGCCGCTCTTTCGCCCAGCCGGTCACATGCATCACCGGCTGGCCGGTGCGCAGGTTGGTCACGGCCATGTCCTTCCACGAGATTCCCATGCGCAGCCCGGTGCCGAGCGCCTTGGAGCAGGCCTCCTTCGCCGCCCACCGCTTGGCATAGGTGCCTGCCGTGTCACGGCGGCGCTCGGCCTTGCGCTGTTCGGCCTCGGTGAAGACGCGGTTGCGGAAGCGGTCGCCGAACCGGTCGAGCGTCGCCTGGATGCGGTCGATATTGGCGAGATCGGTGCCGATGCCGAGGATCATGTCGCGCCTCCCTTTGCGGGTCTTGCTACCCGAGCGCGCGGGGCGCGGCCAGAGGGGTCAGGGTATCTCCTGGAACCGGGTGCCGTCCCAGTAGAGCAGCAGCTTGCAGTCCGGCAGGCCCCTGGCGTTGCAGGTTGCCTGCGAGGTCTGAAGTTCAAGCCCGTCGTTGCCGTTCGACAGCGGCACCAGCGCAACGCCAAGGGCGTTCCAGCCCTCCGGCTGCCGCTTGCGGGGAAAGACCGAGCTGAGGAAGACATCGGCGCTGCACAGGGCGGCCCCGCAGAAGGGACGCGGCGGCCCTCCTTCACATTCGACCGCGCCCCAGTCGAGCACGATGTCCTCGGTTTCGTCGCCGTCGATATTGCCCGACAGCAGGTAGTCCGGGCCCCTTGTCGCCGACCCGTTGCAGCCCTCGCGCACGGCCTCGTCGGCCGCGACGCGCATCGGCGTGGCGGCGCCGCCGCCGTAGGCCGGGCTGAACTCGCCCAGCGCGGGCGGCACCTGGAACCCGGCGGCGAGCCAGGCCGAGACGCAGGTCTGCATCGCCGCGCGGGACGCGTCGGGCAGGCCCGCCACCGGCAATCCCCGGGGCTGGTCACTGCCGGGGGCCAGCACCAGCCGGTCCGCCGCGCGCAGGGCCTTCAGCATCGGGTCGGCCATCGACAGCGTCAGCTCCCACACGCCGGTCAGCTCGTTCAGCACCATCACCGGCAGTTGCCACGGGGTCTGGCCGATCCAGAGGTGGATGTCGGCGCGCGGGCCGGTGCCGGGGACAAGGTCGCCCGAGAACTCCAGCCGGATGGTGTAGGGGGCCGAGACGGTCTCTTCATGCGCGCCGACCTGGACCGGCGGCAGCCGGGTGGCCGAAGGGGCGTTGCAGGACAGCCAGACCTGCACCGGCTCGGGGCTGGCGCTGCCGTAGACATAGGCGCCATCGTCGGCCTGGCTGGCCACCCAGGTCTGGGCCGGGGCGGCCAGCGGCAGCAGGCAAAACAGGGCGGCGCGGGGCAGGATCATCGGCGAAGTCCCTCGGTTGGCGCGACTCTGGCGCGGCGGAGGGGCTTGGACAAGGGGGTGCGGCTGGCGATAAGGAGGGGTGACAGAAGGAGAGACCCATGCCAGCCTATTACGCGCCCCATGGCGGACACCCGCCGCAGGAGCAGCTGCTGACCGACCGCGCGATGTTCACCACGGCCTATGCGGTGATCCCGAAGGGCACCATGCGGGACATCACGACGAGCTTCCTGCCGCATTGGCGCGAGACGCGCCTCTGGGTGATCGCGCGGCCGTTGTCGGGCTTCGCCGAGACCTTCTCGCACTACCTGATGGAGGTGGCCCCGGGCGGCGGCAGCACCCGGCCCGAGGCGGATGCCGGGGCCGAGGGCGTGGTTTTCGTGACCGAGGGCGCGTTGCGGCTGACCATCGGGGACAGCACCCATGCGCTGGCGCCCGGGAGTTATGCATTCCTGCCCCCGGGGTGCGACTGGGCCCTGGAGAACACGGGCGGCGACCCGGCCCGCTTCCACTGGATCCGCAAACGCTACCAGCGGGCCGAGGGCGTGGCCCTGCCCGACCCCATCGTCGCCAACGAGGCGGAGATCGAACCGGCGGCGATGCCCGGAACGGAAGGGCGTTGGGCGACAACACGATTCGTCGCGCTGGACGACCTGCGCCACGACATGCATGTCACCATCGTCACCTTCCTGCCGGGCGGGACCATCCCTTTCGCCGAGACCCACGTGATGGAACACGGGCTGTATGTTCTGGAAGGCAAGGCGGTCTACCGCCTGAACCAGGACTGGGTCGAGGTGGAGGCCGGGGACTACATGTGGCTGCGCGCCTTCTGCCCGCAGG
>JAGRMS010000154.1 GCA_020441135.1 Pseudooceanicola sp. | reverse complement strand
TCGGAGTCGGCGGTGGAATGCACCGCGACCGACTGGATGCCCATTTCACGGGCCGCGCGGATCACCCGGAGGGCGATTTCCCCGCGGTTGGCGACTAGGATTTTCTCGATCATGGACAGGGCCTTGTGAGGTCGGTCTTTATTCGATGATGGCAAGCGGGGTGCCGAATTCGACGGCATCGCCATCGTCGACGAGGATGCGCTTGACCGTGCCGGAGCGGGGCGCGGGGATGTGGTTCATCGTCTTCATCGCCTCGACGATCAGCAGCGTTTCTCCCTCCGCGACCTGCGCGCCGACGCTGATGAAGGCGGGCGCATTCGGTTCGGGTTGCAGGTAGACGGTGCCGACCATCGGCGAGGGCACGGCGCCGGGGTGATCCGCCGGGTCGGCGCTGGCCGGGGCGGCGGCTGCGGGTGCGGCCGGGGCAGGGGTCGACGCCGCAGGGGCGGCGGCGGGCACGCTGTAGCTTTGCGGCGCCATGACGGGCGCGGGCTGCATCCGGCTGACGCGCACGTTCAGCGTGTCGTCCTCGCCGTATTCGCGCTTGACCTGCAACTCGGTCAGGTCGTTTTCGCGCAACAACTCGGCCAGGGCCTTGATGAACGCGACGTCGGCCTCGTGTTTCTTGTCTGACATGATGGTCCTCGCCCGGTCCTGCTGAACCCGTCTGGATGCGGGTTTGATGTGATCCCCAGCTTATAGGGCAAGGCTCGGGCGGTGAAAAGCGCCCTTGGCGCAGGCCCGCCGGAGGACCGGGACGAGGGCGAAGGCCGTTCGGGTCCGTCCGGAAGGGTCCGCGCCAGGTGTCGGCTCAGTCCTCGGGGTCCGGCTGGCCCTTTTCCAGGGCTTCGGCCTGGGCGTCGAGGATCTCCATGATCTTGCGCTGCATGGCCGAGGGCGGGGTCGCGGGCGCGTCGCCCTGTCCCTGGGCCGAGGCCCCCCGGGCCGAGGCGTCGGCATCGACCGGGGCGACCTTGCGTTCGGGGCGGTCCTGCTGGTCGGGAGGAAGGGCGGCCGGGTGGCCGGTGGTCGCGGGCGGCAGGACAGCGCCGCCAAAACTGATGTTCATCATGCTGCTCCATCACCAAAGCAGCCCTCACCCAAGGCCCAGAATGCTGCCACAAGGATGAAGCAAAGGTTAAGGGCGGACCCGAAAGCCCGCCCTCGATACATTGCATTCAAGGCAAAGTGTTCAGATCGCGAGGTATTCCGCCCGCAGGCTGGCGTTTTCCAGCACTTCGGCCGCGGTGCCGTCGAAGACCACGCTGCCGGTGTCGAGGATGACGGCCCGGTCCGACAGTTCCAGCGCGCGCACGGCGTTCTGTTCGACGATCACCGTGGTGATGCCGAGTTCCTTGATCTTGATGAGGGTCTTCTCGATCTCGTCGACGATGACCGGGGCCAGCCCTTCGTAAGGTTCGTCCAGCAGCAGCACCTTGATGTCGCGGCAGAGCGCGCGGGCGATCGCAAGCATCTGCTGCTCGCCACCGGACAGCGTCACGCCTTCCTGGGTGCGCCGTTCACCGAGGCGCGGGAACAGTTCGTAGACGCGGTCGATGCTCCAGCCGATTGGCGGCGCGATCTGCGCGAGTTTCAGGTTTTCTTCCACGGACAGGCCGGGGATGATCCGCCGGTCCTCGGGGACGAGACCCAGACCGGCCTGCGCGGCCTGGTGGCTCGACATCGAATGCAGGGGCTGGTGGTCCAGCCAGACCTCGCCGTGGCGGAGCTCGGGATTGCCCAGCCGGGCGATGGCGCGCAGGGTCGAGGTCTTGCCTGCCCCGTTGCGGCCCAGCAGGGCAAGGATCTCGCCCTCGTGGACGTTGAAGCTGACGCCCTGAACGATGTAGCTTTCGCCGTAGTAGGCGTGCAGATCCCAGACCGACAGGAAGGCGGGCGCGGTGGCCGCCTGGTTGGAATGCTGCGAGAAGTCGGGTTTGACGTTCATATCCTAAACTCCCTACGCGCTCTCGCCCAGATAGGCTTCGCGCACCTTCGGGTGGCCCTTGATCTTGTCCGGGGTGTCCTCGACCAGCGGGGTGCCCTGCGCCAGCACGGTGATCCGCTCGGCAAGGCTGAACACGACGTGCATGTCGTGCTCGATGATCGCGATGGTGATGTCGCGTTCGGCCTTGATCTGCTTCAGCAGGTCGATGGTGTTGTTGGTATCCGCCCGCGCCATGCCGGCGGTCGGTTCGTCCAGCAGCAGCAGGCGGGGCTGCTGGGACAGGCACATGCCGATTTCCAGCCGCCGCTTGTCGCCGCGCGACATCGAGGCCGCGTGCATGTTGCGCTTGTCGATCATGCGCATGTCGACCAGCATCTCTTCAGCGCGCTCCACGATGTCCTTCTGCTTGCCGATGGTGGTCAGGGCGTTCAGCTCGAACGCGCCGTCCCGCTTGGCAAAGCAGGGGATCATCATGTTCTCCATCACCGTCAGGTCGCCGAAGATCTCGGGCGTCT
>JAGRMS010000153.1 GCA_020441135.1 Pseudooceanicola sp. | reverse complement strand
CGACCATCTGGCGGCGCGACAGGCTCAGGTCGCGCACCATCGTGTCCGGGTCCACGTCGGCGCAACGGATGCGCGCCAGCAATTCCTTCGCCCGCGCCCGTTGCGCCCGGGTGTCGATCAGCCCGAACCGCCGCGGCGGCGTGTCGATCGAGATGTTCTCGGCCACCGTCAGGTCGGGGATCAGCGACAGTTCCTGGAAGATGCAGACGATCCCCGCCGCCGCGGCCTCGGCCGGGTTGCGGAAGCTGACCGGCTGGCCGTCTACCAGAACCTCGCCCGCCGTCGGTTCTAGAACGCCAGACATGATCTTGATAAGCGTCGATTTTCCCGCGCCGTTCTCGCCAAGGATGGCGTGGATCGACCCGCGCGCGCAGGCAAAATCGACGTTCGCCAGCGCCTTCACGCCGGCAAAATCCTTCGAGACGCCGCGCAGCGTTACATGCACCGGATGTTCTGTCATGGGGATCCCGTTCCGCGAGAGTGCCCGGCGGCCGGAAAGGCCGCCGGGACAGGGTCGCTTACTTCACGTCGGCCTCGGACTGCGACATGATCGCAGGGCCGGTGATGTTCACGCCACAGGGCGGGAATTCGTTCACCGTGAAGAAGTTGTCGGGCAGGTCGGACCAGAAGTTCTTGCCATCCTCGAGCTGGTCATAGGTCGCCACCGGCAGCGGGACCGAGATCAGCTGCGGCATCACGTTGCCTTCCAGCGCCGACACCGCCGCCTTCATCGCGATGGCGACAAGACCCGGCGACTGTCCGATCGAGATGCCCTTCAGACCGTCGCCCGAATGCGCGGCAACCAGCTTGCGATAGCCATTCTCGGCCTCGCCCGCGATCGGCACCATCGGGTGCTTGGCGTCCAGCATGGCCTGCACCACGCCCGTGGTGCCGCCCTGCGCCGCGATGGCGTCGAACTGGCCATGCACGGCAATCGCATCGGCGACCACCTTCTGCGCGGTGCCGTCGTCCCAGTTGCCGACCACCGACACCCGCTCCCACTGGCCGCCGGATTCGTCCAGAACCTGGTTGATGCCGATGGACCGGTCGCGGTCCACCGAGTTGCCGGCCAGCCCGCGCACCTCGAGGATCTTGCCGCTGGTCTTGCCCTGCTCCTTCAGCTGGTCGACGACCCAGGAGCCATACATCCGGCCCATTGCCAGCTGGTCCTCGTTGATCTGCATCACCTTGTCGGTGTCCAGCACGTTGTCGAAGGGCACCAGCACCACGTTGTTCTTGTCGGCCAGGCGGATAACCCGGTCGAACCCGTCCGGGGCCACGGCGATGGTGACGATGGCGTCAAAGCCCTGGTTGATGAAGTCCTCGATGGCCCCCAGCTGCGCCGGCGCGTCGGTGCCGGTCGACACGACCTTGAACTCGGCGATCTTGTCCTTCATCGACGGGTCTTCGGCAAAGGCCTTGGCGGTCTTGATCATCTGGATGCGCCAGGTGTTGCCGACAAAGCCGTTGACCACCGCAACCCGGTAGGGCCCGGGCTTGGCCTCCCACTTGAAATACTTGGTGCTGGCGTCCCAGGGAGTGAAACAGCTGGGATCGGCGCCGGGGCCCGAGACGACCTCGGGGCCCGCCAGCGCCGTTCCGGCCATGAGGAACGCCGCCAAAGCCGTTGATACTGCAAAAGTCCTTCTCATTCTTCTTCCTCCCTAGCCGGGCGTCAATCACGCCCCGTTGCGCCGCCCCCTCCTCGGGGCGGCTGTCCTTGCCCGATCAGGCCTCTCCCCGATCCACCGCCTTGTTCCAGCGGTTGTATCCGTTCACCAGGTGCTCCCGCATCCGGTACTGGTAGGCCACGCGGTCGCGCGCATCGAGCGCGTCGATGATCCGCGCGTGGTCCTCGTAATTCTCGCCCTCGAACACGCGGCGGGTCTTGTTGCGCAGCATGATCTTCAGGATCACCGGCTTCATGATGCCATAGACATCCAGCACCGCCTTGTTCCCGAGTATGAAAATGAGCCGCGTGTGCAGGCGGAAATCCCGCTCGGCCGCGTCGTTCACCGGGACCGAGATGCGGAACCCCTCGTTGATCTCGCGCAGCGCCTCGACATCGGCGTCGGTCAGCCGGTCGAATATCTGCTCGAAGGAACTGACCTCCAGCAGCAGGCGGAAGCCCTGCACGTCGTCATAGGTCTCGCGCGAGACGTCCATCACGTTCAGCGAGAACATCTGGAAGGCCGATTCCATCCGGTTGTCGATCAGCGTCGCGCCGATCTTGGGGCGCACCTCGACCATGCCGCGCGCCTTCAGGATGCGCATCGCCTCGCGCACGGTGTTGCGGCTGGTGCCGAAGCGTTCGCACAGCTCGCGTTCGGTTGGCAGGCTGTCGCCCACGGCAAGGCCCCGTTCGGCGATCATGGCGCGGATCGCGGCGACGATGTCATCCACGGCCGAGACGCTCGCCCCGCGCGGCGTCTGGATGCTGTCGGCCTGCCCTCCCATCGGCGCCTCCCCGCGCAGATTCGTATCGGAAAGGCTATTTGTCCAACCAGTATCCGTCAACAACTAGGTAATACCGAATGTTAAATATCAGTAATGATCCTAATGACCAACCACAAAGGCTTGACGACCCCGCCCCGCCCCCGCGTAATCTCGGCCCGGGAGAGAGGGAGGACACCGCACCATGCCGGCCACCGACTACGAGATACGCGACGACCGCTTCGCCAGGCTGATCCACGGAAACGCCGGGCCGGACCTGCTCTGGTCCGGCGGGCGCTGGTGCGAGGGACCGGCCTACCTGGCGGCCGGGAAATACCTGGTCTGGTCCGACATCCCCAACGACCGGGTGATGCGCTGGGACGAATGCTCCGGCGCCGTCGGCGTCTTCGAGGCCGCCTGCCGCAACCAGAACGGCCACACGGTCGACCGTGAAGGCCGCCTGATCGCCTGCGAACACCGGGGCCGCTGCGTCAGCCGGATCGAACACGACGGCACGCGTACCGTGCTCGCCAGCCACTACGACGGCAAGCGCTTCAACTCGCCCAACGACGTGGTGGTGAAATCCGACGGCTCGATCTGGTTCACCGACCCCTCCTACGGCATCGACAGCGAATACGAAGGCGACGCCGCACCCTCCGAGATCGGCGCGCGCAACGTCTACCGGATCGGCACCGACGGCACGATCACCATCGTCTGCACCGACCTCGTGCAGCCGAACGGACTGGCCTTCTCGCCCGACGAATCGCTGCTCTACATCGCCGACACCGGCAAGACCCACGTCCCCGACCGCGACCCCCTGATCCGCGCCTACCCGGTGACGGGCGACACGCTCGGTGCAGGCCACGACTTCGCCGTCTGCGAAGCGGGCCTGTTCGACGGCTTCCGCGTCGACACGAAGGGCAACCTCTGGAGCTCCGCCGGCGACGGCGTGCATTGCTTCACCCCGGACGGCACGCTGATCGGCAAGATCCTGGTCGACGAGGTGGTCGCCAACGTCACATTCGGCGGCCCCAAGCGCAACCGCCTGTTCATCTGCGCGACGACAACCCTGCGGGCGATCTACGTCAACGCGCAAGGCTGCTGAGGCCAAGGGCTTTCGAAAGCCCTTGCAAGGCGCTTCCAAGCGCCTTGCGTCGCGACACGCGAGGGCTATCTTCCCCAACAGGAGGACATCGGATGGCAGGCGGTTGGGCAAAGGACGGCGCGGTGAACGAGCAGATCGAGGCGTCGATCGCCGACGAACTCGCGCGTCTCCAGGCCCGCAAGGCCCGCACCGGCGAAAGCCTGACCCATTGCGCCG
>JAGRMS010000152.1 GCA_020441135.1 Pseudooceanicola sp. | reverse complement strand
CGAACTGGAACGGCTTGGTGACGACACCCACCGTCAGCACGCCCAGTTCCCGCGCCGCCTGCGCGATGATCGGCGCGGCGCCGGTCCCGGTGCCCCCGCCCATGCCCGCCGTGATGAAGCACATGTGCGCGCCCGCGAGGTGATCGACGATCTCCTCGATGCTTTCCTCGGCCGCCGCCGCGCCGACCGCCGCCCGCGCACCGGCGCCCAGGCCCTCGGTCACTTTCACACCCATCTGGATGCGGTTGGTCGCAGCACTCTGCGCCAGGGCCTGCGCGTCGGTGTTCGCCACCACGAACTCGACCCCGTCCAGCTTCTTCTCGATCATGTTGTTGACGGCGTTACCGCCGGCGCCGCCGACGCCGAAAACCGTGATACGGGGCCGCAGGTCTTCGTGACCGGGCATGGATAGATTCAATGTCATAACTTTTTCCGCCTGTCGCTGATCGTATTCGTCCAGACGCCGCCTCTGCCGGACGGCTCCGCCACCTTCACTCTTTTACCCCCGCTACCGCCCCGCGTCACCCGTGAATCGGGAGTTGTCCACATGATATGGAGGTTCCACCCTCCCAAAAGGCGGTATTTTGCCCAAAACCATAGATATTGCGGCCCGCCACACCCCCGCCACAATAGGAGCCAGCACCGCCACAAGCCGTGGCGATTCGCTCCAGCTTTCCCGGAGCCTCAACTCAAACGTGTGCGGGCGGCTGCTCGAACAACCTGCCAGGCCTCTGCGGACCCTGTGGATAACCCTAGGGGATCGGGGCGGCGGGGTCACTGATTCTATTCTGCGGGGGTGGAGGCGGCGAAGGGCTGTCTGCGGCACCGCGCGCTTCACCCATTTGCGCACGCGGTTCACACCCGCTTGTCCGGCCCTCCAAACCACCTGCGAGACGCCCTTCGGCCTCGCCCCAAGTGGCCCCAAAAACCCGGTGCAAAAGATCGTTGTTCAACGATAAGAACTTGAAATCAACACCTTGCCCCCCCGTCCCAGCTAGGACACCCTTATCCCCTACCGTGATCCGCCCCGATCGGGCATAAGGCCCGCCAAACGAGTCGGGAGATCCCCCATGCACGACATCCGCGCGATCCGCGAAAATCCGCAGGCCTTCGACGCCGCCCTCGCCCGCCGTGGGCTGGCCCCCGCCTCCGCCGCCCTGCTGTCGCTCGACGCCGACCGCCGCGCCCGGATCGCCGCCGCCGAGACCGCCCAGGCCGACCAGAACCGCGCCTCGAAAGAGGTCGGCGCCGCCAAGGCCCGCGGCGACGACGCGGAATTCGACCGCCTCCGCACCCTCGTCGCCGACAAGAAGGCCGAGATCGCCGCCATGCAGGCCGAGGCGAAGGAGCTGGACGAGAAGCTGACCGACCAGCTCGCCCGCCTCCCCAACCTCCCCGCCGCCGACATCCCCGACGGCGCCGACGAGACCGCCAATGTCGAGCAGCACCGCTGGGGCACCCCCCGCAGCTTTGCCTTCACGCCGCTCGAACACTACCAGATCGCCGGCGTCGCCCCCTCGATGGATTTCGAGACCGCCGCCAAG
>JAGRMS010000151.1 GCA_020441135.1 Pseudooceanicola sp. | reverse complement strand
ACCACCTCGGCCCCGGCCTCGATCTGCGCCGAGAGGTAAAGGATCGTCGCCTCGGTGATCCGCTCGATCAGCGCCTCGAACAGCGCCCGGTTGCCGCCTTTCAGCAGGTGCGCGGGCCCCTGGTCGGGCGTGCCGCGCCCGGCCACCATGTAGGTCGCCACCGTCCAGGGGGCCCCGGCGAAGCCGATCAGCGCGGTCTCCTTCGGCAGTTCGCGCGCGAGGATGCGCACTGTCTCGTAAACCGGCGCCAGCGTCTCGTGGATCGCCTCGGCCGGTTTCAAGGCGTCGAAGTCGCCCTGCCGCGTCACCGTCGACAGGCGCGGCCCCTCGCCCTGGACGAACCACAGGTCCGCGCCCAGCGCCTGCGGCACCAGCAGGATGTCGGCGAACAGGATCGCCGCGTCGAAACCATAGCGGCGGATCGGCTGTAGCGTCACCTCGGCGGCAAGGTCGGGATTGTAGCAGAGCGACAGGAAATCCCCCGCCTTCTCGCGCGTGGCGCGATACTCGGGCAGATAGCGCCCCGCCTGCCGCATCATCCAGATCGGCGGCACATCCAGCACCTCGCCCGCCAGCGCGCGCATCAACAGCTTGGTCATCGTCGTCACCCCTTTGCGGCGATGGGTCGGGGGCGGGCGGCAAAATGTCAAGCGTCGGGGGCGTTGTCAGGGCAATCTGCCGCGATTAGACAGAAGCCATGACCCAGCTTCCCTCGCCAGACAAACCGCTGAAGATCGGCACCCGCGGCTCGCCCCTCGCGCTCGCCCAGGCGCATGAGACCCGCGACCGCCTCGCCGACGCCTTCGGCCTGCCCGAAACGGCCTTCGAGATCGTCACCATCCTGACTACCGGCGACCGCATCCAGGACCGCGCCCTGAAAGAGCTTGGCGGCAAGGGCCTGTTCACCCGCGAGATCGAGGCCGATCTGCTGGCAGGGCGTATCGACATCGCCGTGCATTCGATGAAGGACATGCCGGTGCTCCAGCCCGAGGGGCTGCTGCTCGACTGTTACCTCCCGCGCGAGGACGTGCGTGATGCCTTCGTCTCGCCCACCGCGCGGGCGCTGTCGGACCTGCCCGACGGCGCGGTGGTCGGCACCTCCAGCCTGCGCCGCCGCGCCCAGCTGCTGAACCGCCGCCCCGACCTGCAGGTGGTCGAGTTCCGCGGCAACGTGCAGACCCGACTGCGCAAGCTGTCCGAAGGCGTTGCCACCTGCACCTTCCTCGCCATGGCGGGCCTGAACCGCCTGCACCGCAGCGATGTGCCCGCCACGCCCATAGACCCCGACGACATGCTGCCCGCTGTCGCGCAGGGCGCCATCGGCATTGAACGCCGCGCCGGCGACACCCGCACCGCCGCCCTGCTCGACGCCATCCACGACCATGCCACCGCCGAGCGGCTGGCCGCCGAACGCGCCCTGCTCGCCGCGCTCGACGGTTCGTGCGAGACGCCGATTGCCGGGCTGGCGACCGTGACCGGCGGAACGCTGCGCCTGCGCGGCCAGGTCTTGCGCCCCGACGGCTCGACCGCCATCGCCGACGACCGCGCCTGTCCCGTTGCCGACGCCCCCGACATGGCGCGCGAAATGGCGGCCCATCTGCTGCAACAGGCCGGTCCCGGCTTCTTCGACTGGCGCGGATAGGAGATCCCGAATGGCCAAGCAATACGATGCCCTGAACGATGCCCTCGGCGACTTTCTCCTGGGTCAGCACATCTTCTTTACCGCCTCGGCCACCGCCAACAGCCGCGTGAACCTCACGCCCCGCGAATCCGGCGCCCTGCGCATCCTCGATGCGAAGACCGTCTGCTACCTCGACCGCACCGGCAGCGGCAACGAAACCGCCGCCCACATGCGCGCCGACGGCCGCCTGACGATCATGACCTGCGCCCTGAACGGCCCGCCGCAGATCCTGCGCCTCTACGGCCGCGGCGAGTCGCTGTTCTGGGACACCCCCGACTTCGCCACCCTGATTGCGCAACACTACGGCGAGGCCCCCCTCGGCACCCGCCAGATCGTCCGCCTGCACATCGACCTGGTACAGACCTCCTGCGGCTACGGCGTCCCGGTCTTCGACTACCGGGGCGAACGCAGCGCGATGGAGAACTGGCACGCCAACAAGGGCCCCGAGGGCATCCGCGACTGGTGGCGCGAGACGAACCAGACCAGCATAGACGGGTTGCCGACCGGGCTGAACGTGCCCGGAGAGGGCTGATCACGCCGTCGGAGCTTGTTCCGGGCGGGATGGCACGTGTGGCTGACACCGCGCTGGGCCGGGGGGCGGACGGGCGCTCGCCCGGC
>JAGRMS010000150.1 GCA_020441135.1 Pseudooceanicola sp. | reverse complement strand
GCGCGGCGACATGCCGATGGGCGACTGCCAGCGGGCGTATTCGCTGAAGGCGTCGTGCCAGCTGCGTCGGCCGTCGCGGAGCATCGCCAGTTGCTCGGGGTGGGTCAGCAACGCCCAGACCGTGCCCGCGATGGCGTCGCGCGGTTCGTTCTGGCCGCCGGAAATGATCAGTTTGATGTTGGCGCGGACGGAGTATTCGCTCATGCCGCCCGCGATCATCACGGCGAGGGCGGAACGCGGGGGCGGGTTGTTCCACATGGCCGAGATGTGGTCGTCGATGGATTGGGTGGCGGCGTTGCAGCGGGCCTCGATCTGCGCGTTCCCGGCGTAGTTGGCGCAGCCGTCGATCATCGCCTGGCTGACGTGATCCATGTGGGCGGTCGCCATGTTGGTCAGGCCGGTGATCGCCTTCAGCGCCTCGGCCGAGACCGGCATGGCGTAGTCGGTGACGAGGTCGCAGGCGCCCTTGTCCGCCAGCCCGTCGAGGATCTGCGTTGTGCTGGCGGCGAACAGGCCGCGCCAGTGTTCCAGCACGGTGCGCGGGCTGACGGCGGGGAAGAGGATGCGGCGTTCGGCCTGGTGCGCCTCGCCGTCCTTGCGCATCATGTTCTCGCCCATCAGCCGGGTCATCAGCCCCTGGGGTTGCAGCGAGGAGAAGGTGGCGATGCGCTTTTCCTCGCGGTGCACGTCGTCGCGGCGGGTAATCAGCGTCGCGCCCAGTTCCGGCACATAGGCGATGGGCGTCTCGGCCCGCATCTTCGCCAGAGCCGGGTAGGGGTCGGCGGTAAAGGCGGCAAGGTCGATATTGGCGACGGGCGCGTCGGACATGGCAGTTCCTCCCGTTGTCATGTCAACGCGAGGGTCGTTGTCATGTCAACGATTCTGTGGTTGTGTCGGCGCATGGACGACAGCGATTTCCTTGTGACGGTGGGCGAGGCGGTGACGCTCGATTTCGAGCGGTCGCCGACGGTGCTGCTGACCTTTGCCGCCAACCGGTATACCCGGGCGGCGGCGCGGCTCTATCAGGACCGGTTCGGCATCGGCGCGATGGACTGGCGGATGCTGGTGATGCTGACGCGCGAACCGGGCAGCAGCGTCAGCCACGCCGGGCGAACCATCGGGATCGACAAGGGCGCGGTGAGCCGCAGCCTGAAGCGGCTGGAGGACAAGGGGCTGGCGACGACGCGGGGCGGGCGCAGCGACTGGGTGCTGACGCCCGCGGGCGAACAGCTGCACGCGGAGATTCTCAAGGTCGCGCTGGAGCGGCAGCAGCGGCTGTTGGAGGGGCTGAGCGCGCAGGACGTGGCCGTGCTGACGCGCTGTTTGGGGCGCTTTCTGACCAACCTTGAAGGTATGGAACAGGCTTAGACCTTGACCTCGTTGAACTTGATCGACTCGCCGCAGCCGCAGCTTTCGGTCACATTGGGGTTGTTGAAGCGGAAACCGGATTCGAGCAGCCCGGTGGCATAGTCGATCTCGGTCCCGAACAGGAACATCTGGGCCATCGGGGCGATCATCACCCGCGCGCCGTCCTGTTCCACCACCTCGTCCATCGGGTTGACCGCATCGACGTATTCCATGGTGTATTCCATGCCCGCGC
>JAGRMS010000149.1 GCA_020441135.1 Pseudooceanicola sp. | reverse complement strand
GCGGCATCTTCGGCGGGCCGCATTACTGCGCGGCCAAGGCGGGGGTGCTGGGATTGACGCGGGCGATGGCCAAGGAGTTCGGCCCCGAGGGCATTCGCGCCAACGCCATCGCTCCGGGTCTGATCATGACCGATTTCTCGCGCCGGGGCCCCGAGGCCGATCCGGGCAAGATCGAGGCGGCAAAAGCCTATCCGCTGGGCCGCCCCGGCCAGGCCGCCGATATCGCCAACGCGGCGCTCTACCTCGCGTCGGACCTGTCGTCCTACGTCACCGGCATCACGCTCAGCGTCAACGGCGGCGCCTTCATCGCATGAGGCCGCCTCATGCCGCCGTTGCCCGACAGGTCATTTGAACCTTTCGGGCAAGGGCGGCATCACCACAACCACAATCAGGAGGAATGACGCATGAGCCGTATCTTCGGCCCGGTGCGCCAGCTGGGCTATGTCGTGCGCGACATCGAGGCCGCGATGGAGCACTGGAGGACCACCCTGGGCATCGGCCCCTTCCTGCTGTTCCGCAAGGTGACGATCGAGGATTTCACCTATCGCGGCGTGGCTTCGCCGCTGGAGCTGTCGATAGCGCTCGCAAACGACGGCGACATGCAGATCGAACTGATCGAACAGGCCAGTGACACGCCGTCGGGCTACCGCGATCACCTGGGCGAACACGGACAGGTGTTGCACCACACCTCGGCCTGGACCACGGATTTCGATGGCGACATGGCGCGCATTCTTGGCGCGGGGCATCGCGTGATGCAGTCGGGCCGGATCGGCGACAATCGCCTGGCCTATTTCGAAACGCAGGGCGCCTATCCCTCGACCACGATGGAACTTTACGACGTCTCGGGCCGCGCGACGCGGCTGAACGAGCGTGTGCGGGATCTCGCGCGCGACTGGGACGGGCAAAGCCCGGTCATCCGATACTGAAGGGAAGAAACAGATGCTGAAGGCGATCCGGATGCCGAAATGGGGTCTGGCGATGGAGGAAGGCACCATCGTCGAATGGCTGAGGTCCGTGGGCGACGAGGTGGCCGAGGGCGACGACCTTATCGACATCGAGACGACGAAGATCACGAACACGCTGCAAGCGACGAACGCGGGCCGACTGGTGCGGATCGTGGCGGGCGATGGCGAGGTGATGCCGGTCGGCGCGCTGATCGGGGTGCTGGCGTCAGAGATTGCGGACGAGGCCGAGGTGGACGCCTTCATCGCCGCCAGCCCGGTGGCGGTGGTCGAGGAAGAGGCCGAAGAAGAGGCGGCGATGGCGGTGCAGAGCCTCGACATCGGCAAGCGCATCAACGTGGCGACGGCGGGGTCGGGCAAGCCGCTGGTGCTGCTGCACGGGTTTTCGGGCGACCTGAACAACTGGCTGTTCACCATCGAGGGGCTGAAGGACGCCGCGCGGGTGATCGCGATCGACCTGCCGGGGCACGGGGCTTCGGAAAAGGACGTCGGCGACGGCTCGCTGGCCGGTCTGGCCGCCGATGTGGCGGCGGCGCTGGAGGAGCTGGGTGTTAGCGATGCCGTGGTCGCCGGGCACTCGCTTGGCGGGGCGGTGGCGATGCGGCTGGCGCTGGACCATCCCGCCCTGGTGTCGAAACTGGCGCTGGTCTGCCCGGCGGGGCTGCCGGGGGGCTTTGTCTCGGACGATTTCCTGTCGGGGATCGTCAACGCCGAAAAGGCGCGCGACGTGAAGAAGGCGCTGCAATTGCTGGTGCGAGACCCCGACACGGTCAGCCGCGACATGGTCGACGGCGTGGTGAAGATGCTGCGGCTGGACGGGGCGCAGGCGGCGCTGGCGGTGCTGCGCGAGCGGATGCTGGCGGGTGGCGACTTTGCCGCGCTGTCGCTCGACGCCTTGCCGCCGGTGACGCTGATCGCCAGCCGCAACGACGCCATTGTCGGCGCGCCGGATGTCAGCGCCCTGCCCCCAGGCTGGACGGTTCACTGGCTCGACCAGGCGGGGCACCTGCCGCAACTGGAAGCGGCGGGCGAGGTCAACGCGCTGCTGCGCGCGCTGCTGTGAGGAGACGGGGATGCAACTGAACCGCGACGAGCTGAAACGCGCCTGGCGCACCATGCTGACCATCCGCGCCTTCGAGGAACGGGTGGAGAAGGAATTCGCCGACGGCACCATACCGGGCTTTGCCCATGTCTACCTCGGGCAAGAGGCCTCGGGGACCGGCGTCTGCTTCGACCTGACCGACGACGACCAGATCGGCTCGACCCACCGAGGCCACGGCCACTGCATCGCCAAGGGCTGCGAGGTGGAGGGGATGTTCCTCGAGATCATGGGCAAGGCGGGCGGCATCTGCGGTGGCAAGGGCGGCTCGATGCACATCGCCGACATGGACAAGGGGATGCTCGGGGCCAACGCCATCGTGGGCGGCAGCCCGCCCATCGCGGTGGGCGCGGCGCTGACGCAGAAGCTGCGCAGGACGGGCCATGTGGCGGTCGCCTTTACCGGCGACGGGGCATCGAACCAGGGGACGACTCTGGAAGCGATGAACATGGCGGTGGTGCTGAAGGTGCCGATGATCTTCGTCTTCGAGAACAACGGCTATGGCGAGTTTACCTCCGCCGAGTACTCAGTCGGTGCGAAATCGCTGAGCGAGCGCGCGGCGGCCTTCGGGATGCCGGCGGCGAGCGTGGATGGGGGCGACTTCTTCGCCGTCCACGCGGGCATGCGCGAGGCGCTGGAGCATGTGCGCGATGGCAACGGGCCCTACGCGCTGGAAACGCGGTGTTCGCGCTTCCTTGGCCACTTCGTCGGCGATCCGCAGAAATACCGCGGGTCCGAGGAACTGGCGGCGGCGCGGACGAACGATCCGGTGCTGCGCTTCCGCGACCGGGTGAGCGAGGCGGCGCTGCTGGCGATCGAGGAGCTGAACGCCATCGAGACCGAAGTGCGGGCGCGCGTCGATGCGGCGGCGGCGGCGGCGCGGGCGGCGGCCCTGCCTGACCTCGCGACGCTCGAAACCGATGTCTATGTGAAATACTGAGGGGCGCGACATGCCGGTCATTTCCTATCGCAAGGCGATCAATCAGGCGCTGGAACAGGAGATGGCGCGCGACGCGCGCGTCATCCTCATGGGCATCGACGTCGGCGGCGGTGCGGGCGGCAGCGGCGACGTCGGCTCGGTCGGGGGCGTCATGGGCGTCACCAAGGGGCTTTACCCGAAGTTCGGTTCTGACCGGGTGATCGACACCCCGATCTCGGAAAGCGCGATCATCGGCGCGGCGGCGGGGGCGGCGGTGACAGGAATGCGCCCGGTGGCCGAGCTGATGTTCGTCGACTTCATCGGCGTCTGCTTCGACCAGATCTACAACCAGGCTGCCAAGTTCCGCTACATGTTCGGTGGCAAGGCCCGCACCCCGCTGGTGATCCGCACCATGGGCGGCGCGGGGATGAGGGCGGGGGCGCAGCACAGCCAGACCCTGCACCCGATCCTGACCATGGTGCCGGGGCTGAAGGTGGTCATGCCCTCCAGCCCCTATGACGCCAAGGGTTTGCTGACCCGCGCGATCCGCGACGACGACCCGGTGGTGTTTCTCGAGTCGAAGTCGCTTTACGACGTCAAGGGCGAGGTGCCGGAAGAAGCCTACGAGATCCCCTTTGGCGAGGCAAATGTCCTGCGCGACGGCCGCGACGCCACCATCGTCGCCTTCGGTGCGATGGTGCCGCGCGCGGTGGCGGCGGCGGACCTGCTGGCGAAGGAGGGCGTGAAGGTCACGGTGCTGGACCCGCGCACCACCTCGCCGCTGGACGAGGAGGCGATCCTCGACAGCCTGGACGAGACCGGGCGGCTGGTGGTGGTGGACGAAAGCCCGCCGCGCTGCTCGCTCGCCGCCGATATCGCGGCGCTGGCGGTCAGCCAGGCGTTCGACGCGCTGAAGGCTCCGGTCGGCCTGGTGACGTGCCCGCACACGCCGGTCCCCTTCGCGCCGAACCTGGAGGACGCCTATGTCCCCAGCGTGGCGCGCATCGTCGAGGCGGTGAAGAAAACGCTCTGATCGCCCCGCCTCCCCGGGAGTGGATCTGTGGCTGCCCGCCAAGGCCCTGCCTTGGCGGGTTTTTTCGTGCTCGTCCTCAGAACGTCGCCCGTCCGCCCGAGATGTCGAAGGTCGCGGCGGTCGAGAAGGAGCAGTTTTCGCTGCACAGCCAGACGATCATGCGCGCGACCTCTTCCGGTTCGACGAAGCGGCCCATCGGCACATTGGCCAGCAGCGCCTTCTTGCGGGCGTCGTCCAGTGTCCCGAAGATCTCGGTCGGGCTGGCCGAGGGCGTCACCGCATTCACCAGCACGCCGCTCTGCGCCAGTTCCTTGCCAAGCGACTTGGTGAAGGCGATCTGCGCCGCCTTGGAGCAGGCATAGGCCGACACGAAGGGGTTGCCGTCCTTGCCCGCGACCGAGGCGACGTTGACGATCCGCCCGTAGCCTGCCGCCTTCATCTGCGGCACCAGCGCCGAGCAGCAGTGGAAGGTGCCAATCAGGTTGATCCGCATGACCTGCTCGAAGGTCTCGGCCGGGTAATCGCCGACCGGCGCCCGCGGCCCGAGGATGCCGGCGTTGTTCACCAGGATGTCGGCCTTGCCGTAATGATCCAGCGTGGCTTGCGCGGCCTGGCGCACCGAACCCTCTTCGCCCACGTCGACCGCCGCGACATGCACCTCTGTCAGCG
The DNA here is from genome assembly GCA_020441135.1 of Pseudooceanicola sp. Lineage (GTDB taxonomy): Bacteria > Pseudomonadota > Alphaproteobacteria > Rhodobacterales > Rhodobacteraceae > Seohaeicola_A. The sequence goes on along the minus strand of JAGRMS010000149.1, from coordinate 3,909 downwards.
TCGCCAATTCCTGCCGGGCACGTTCCAGCGCCGCGGCGTCCCGCGCCCAGAGGCTGAGCCGCGCGCCGCCCTCCGCCAGTTGCCGCGCCACCGCCAGACCGATCCCCCGGCTGCCGCCTGTCACCACCGCGACCCGGCCCGCAAAACCCCGCGCTGTCCCTGTTCCGGTCACTCTGAATCTCCCCCTTGTTGCCTGTCCCGTAGTTGTGCAATCGTTTGCACAAGTGGATCGCGCCTGTCGACCGGAAAGCGGAGGGCGCAGTTCGCGACGGGGGAGGGGCATTAGCGCAGCGTGATCCGTGGATTGACGTCACTTCATTTGAAACCGACAAAACCCGCGCGATATGCTGCATAATGGCCCGGAAACGGGAAAGAACACCGCCCATCCGCAAGGGCCGGGCAGCAGGAACGACACTGGGAGGAGCCAGCATGAAGACCCTGAAGTTGAGAGATATCGTTTACGCAGGCGCAGCATTCGCCAGCGTGACGCTGGCGGGAACCGCCTGGGCCGAGACCAAGCTGGTCTATGCCGGCTACATCTCGGAACGCTCGATTGCCACCACGCTCGACACCTGGTTCATGGACCAGGTCGAGGAACGCAGCGGCGGCGACATCACGTTCGAACGCTATTATGGCGGCGCGCTGATGAAGGCGCCCGACATCTATCCCGGCCTGTCGCAGGGCGCGGTCGATTTCGCCACCGGCACGCCGCAGGCCTACAACCCCAAGGTCTACCCGCTGTCGAACGTGGTGCTGCCCTGGATCACCGAAAAGGCCGACGCGGTGGTCTATGCCTTCCGCGATCTCTACGAGGGCAACGCCGACCTCCAGAAGGAGTTTTCCTCGCAGGGCGTGAAGATGATGTGGGCGCTGCCCTTCCCGGACGGCGGCATCTGGGGCAACTTCCCGGTGCGCAAGCCTTCGGACATGGACGGCAAGCGCATCCGCGCCGTGGCGGCGATTGCCTGGGGCGTGGAAAAGGGTGGCGGTTCACCCGTGCCGATGAGCTTTGCCGACGCCGTGGAAGCGGTGAACCGCAACGCGCTGGACGCCATGGCCAACGCGCCTTTCGACAGCGCGGTGAACAACGGGGTGCCGAAGGTGGTGGCCTATGCCTCGGACGCCGGGCGTCTCGGCATCAACTCGGTCTCGATCGCCTCGTTCAACGCGGCCAGCTTCGACAGGCTGAGCGATGACCAGAAGGCCATCGTCAACGCCGTCGCATCAGAGGTGCCCGCGCGCTATGTCGAGTTGATCAACGACGCCATGGCCAAGGCGGCGCAACGGTTCATCGACGAGGGCGCGACGCCCGAGGTGATCCTGGCGACGGACGAGGAAGCCGCCGAATGGCAGGCCGTCATGGGCCCGCTGATGCGCGAGAAATACATCGAGACGGCGGCCAGCGTCACCGGGAACGGCGGTGCGCTGTATGACCAGTTCGTCGAACTGGTGCGCAAGTATGAACCCGAGGCGGTCTACACGCCGGGTCTTGCCACCTATGTCAAGATGAAGGAAGGCAAGTAGACCCTTTGGACCGGCCCCCAGGGGCCGGTCCATCCCGGTTCGGCAGGGAGGCCGCCCGATGAAAGCGTTTCACGCCATTTCGCGCTTCAGCGTCGCGGTCGGCTCGCTCAGCGGGCTGGCCACCGGCATCATGATGGCGGTGATCCTGGTCGACGTGATCGGCCGCGCCTTCTTTGCCGCGCCGCTGCCCTTGGCCACCGAGATCAGCGTCATGCTGTTGATCGTCAAGGTCTTCCTTGGCATGGCGGGGGCGCAGGCCACCGACTCCAATTTCCAGGTCACGGTCGCCATCGACCACCTGTCGCCGCGCTGGCGGCATGTGCAGCGCCTGGTCACGCTGGCCATCGCGCTGGTCGGCATCGCCGCCATCACCTGGTTCGCGGTGAAATACGCCATCCGCTCGACCGGGCAGGGTGAGACGTCGTTCGGGGTCCACCCCTGGCCGATCTGGCCCGAGCGCATCATCCTTGCCGCCGGGCTCTGCCTGCTGGTGCTGCAACTGGCGGTCGATTTCATCGGCACCGCCATCTGGGGCGAGGCGAAGATGAAGGCCGGTCTGCCCGACCACAGCGGCGCAATCTGAGGATCGTTTGCCATGCAATCCGTCGACCTCGCCCTTGGCTTCGGCCTGCTGGGCGGCATGCTTGCCCTGCTGGTGATCGGCCTGCCCATCGCCTATGCGCTGCTGACCGCCGGTCTGGTCGGGCTGCTGCTGACGCGGCCCTGGATCGCGATGGAGTTCCTGGTCTCGACCTTCCCCTACAGCGCTTCGGCAAACCTCGCCTATGTGGTGCTGCCGCTGTTCCTGTTCATGGGGCACATGAGCTTCTCGGCGGGGATCGCGCACCGGGCGTTCGATTCCGCCCGCGTCTGGGTCGGTGCGCTGCCGGGCGGCATGGCCATCGCCACGGTCTTTGCCTGCGCGGGGTTTGCCGCCGTGTCCGGCTCCAGCCTCGCCACCTCGGCCACGGTTGCGCAGGTGGCGGTGCCGCGGATGCTGAAAGAGGGCTACTCCCACGCGATTTCGGCGGGCAGCGTCGCGGCGGCGGGGACGCTGGGCGTGCTGATCCCGCCCTCGGGGCTGCTGATCGTCTATGCCATCGCGACCGAGACCTCGGTGCCCGACCTGTTCCTGGCGGGCATCGTGCCGGGCATCCTGACGGCGGTGCTTTACGCGATCCTGCTGTTCGGCTGGGTCAAGCTGGTGCCGGGCGCGGGGCCGTCCACGCGCGGGCAGCGCACGACGTTGCAGGCCAAGGCGCGCGCGGCGTTCCAGAGCTGGGAGATCCTGCTCTTGTTCCTGATCGTGATGGGCACGATCTACCTCGGCATCGGCACGGCGACGGAGGCGGCGGCCTTCGGGGCAGCGGGGGCGGTGCTGATCGTGATGCTGCGCGGCGGCAACCGCCGGGCGATCATCTGGCGGGGGCTGGTGGATACCGGGGTCACGACCTCCAGCGTCTTCCTGCTGATCATCGGTGCGGGCTTCTTCGGGCTGGCGCTGACCACGACGCAGGTGCCGCAGCAACTGACGCTCTGGCTGACGCAGTTCGACCTGCCGGTCTGGCAACTGACCCTGCTGTTGCTGGTGCCCTACCTGTTCCTCGGCTTCTTCGTCGATGCGATCACGATGATGCTGCTGACCCTGCCCATCGTCTTTCCGGTGGTGCTGGGGGCGGGCATCAACCCGATCCTCTTCGGCATCCTTGTCACCAAATGCGCCGAGATCGGCGCGATCACGCCGCCGGTGGGGTTGAACATCTTCGTGGTGAAGAACACCGTGCCCGAGATCGACGTGATAAGCGCCTTCAAGGGGGCGATGCCCTTCGTGGTGGTCGAACTCGTCATCATCGGGCTGCTGGTGGCCTTCAACGATATCGCGCTGATCCTGATCTGATACCGCCTGGACGCAGCGCGCGGCAGGGCGTTATCCCAGGCGAAGCGACGGCCCGCAGGGCTGCCGCGCGGTGTCAGTGCCTTACCGCACGCGCCTGCCGTCGGTGCCGAACGCCAGCTCGCGCGCCCGGTCCCAGGTGACGGCGCAGGCGCTGCCCTCGGGCGGCACCGGTGCTGTGCCGTCCTGACGGATGGTGAAGGGTTCGCCCGTCGCCAGCCTCAGGTGCAGCAGGGTTTCGGCCCCCAGGGCTTCGGCGAATTGCACGGTGCCTTCGGCCAGGCCATGCCCCGGCGCTGCAAGGCGCGCGTGTTCCGGTCGCACCCCGATCCGCCCCCCATCGCGTCCGGCCAGGAAATTGGTGGCGGGCGAGCCGATGAAGCCCGCGACGAACTCGGTCGCCGGATCGGCATAGACCTCGAGCGGCGCGCCGATCTGGTCGGCGCGGCCCGCGTTCATCACGATCATCCGGTCGGCCAGGGTCATCGCCT
>JAGRMS010000148.1 GCA_020441135.1 Pseudooceanicola sp. | reverse complement strand
CGTATCATTAAAAAAAAAAAAATCCGGACCACGCCGATACCGCAGCGATGCCCTCACCCAATCGCCGGACCGGGGGGCGGCCCGGCGATGCGCGGCGGCCTACGGCCTTGATTCCGCGCCGGGGACTGACGGAGGGCCCGACGTAGCCGCCCCCCCTCCCACATCCCGATTGCCCCTGCCGCCCCGATACGGGATAACCCGACCGAGGCAACGCAAGGGGAACGGACCATGGCCACCACCACCTTCGGCAAGGGCTGCCACCTGCACCTGATCGACGGCTCGGCCTTCATCTTCCGCGCCTACCACGCGCTCCCCCCGCTGACCCGCAAGTCCGACGGTCTGCCCATCGGCGCCGTCGCCGGCTTCTGCAACATGCTGTTCCGCTATGTCGAGGACAACGCCGGCCCCGACGCCCCCACCCATGTCGCCGTGATCTTCGACAAGGGCTCCCACACCTTCCGCAACGACATGTACGACCTCTACAAGGCCAACCGCGAGGAGATGCCGCAGGATCTGCGTCCGCAGATCCCCCTCACCCGCCAGGCGACCGAAGCCTTCAACATCGCCTGCAAGGAACTCGAAGGCTACGAGGCCGACGACATCATCGCCACGCTGGCCTGCCAGGCCCGCGAAAAGGGAGGCCGGGTGACGATCATCAGTTCCGACAAGGACTTGATGCAGCTGGTCGGCGACGGCGTGGAAATGCTCGACGCCATGAAGAACAAGCGCATCGACCGCGAGGGCGTGTTCGAGAAGTTCGGCGTCTACCCCGACCGCGTGGTCGACGTGCAGGCGCTGGCCGGCGACGCGGTGGACAACGTGCCCGGCGCGCCCGGCATCGGCATCAAGACCGCCGCCCTGCTGATCAACGAATACGGCTCGCTCGAAGACCTGCTGGACCGCGCCCACGAGATCAAGCAGCCCAAGCGCCGCGAGGTGCTGACCGAGAAGCGCGACCAGATCGAACTGTCCAAGCGCCTCGTCCAGCTCGACTGCGACACCCCGCTGGACTTCACGCTGGACGACCTCGAGGTGAAAGACCCCGAGGCCGCCGTCCTGATGCCCTTCCTGGCCGAGATGGAGTTCCGCACCCTCACCCGCCGCATCGCCGAGAAACTCGGCGTCGAGACCCCGGCAATCCCCGAAGCCGCGCCTGCGCAGGAAGCGCCGCAACAGGACACCCCCGACTTCGCCAGTGCCCGCTACGACTGCGTCCGCGACACCGAAACCCTCGCCGCCTGGATCGCCGCCATCCGCGAGCGCGGCTACGTCGCCGTCGATACCGAAACCACCGACCTTGACGAGATGAAGGCCGACCTCGCCGGCATTTCCCTCTGCGTCGAACCGGGCCACGCCTGCTACATCCCCGTCGGCCACCGCGACGGCGCCAGGGGAGACCTCTTCGGCTCCGACACCCTCGCCGAGAACCAGATCCCGCTACAGACCGCGCTGGACCTCCTGAAACCCGTCCTCGAAGACCCGGCCGTCCTCAAGATCGGCCAGAACATGAAATACGACGCCAAGATCTTCGCCCGCCACGGCGTCCTCGTCGCCCCCATCGACGACACCATGCTGATCTCCTACGCGCTCCACGGCGGCATGCACAACCACGGCATGGACTTCCTGTCCGAGGCCTACCTCAACCACGTCCCGATCCCGATCAAGCCGCTCCTCGGCTCGGGCAAGGCCGCGATCACCTTCGACCGCGTGAACATCGACGACGCCACGAAATACGCGGCCGAGGATGCCGACGTCACCCTGCGCCTCTGGCAGACGCTCAAGCCCCGCCTGCACCAGTCCAAGGTGACAACCGTCTACGAAACCCTCGAACGCCCCCTCGTCCCCGTGCTCTCGCGCATGGAAATGGCCGGCATCCGCGTCGACCGCGACACGCTCTCCCGCATGTCCAACGCCTTCGCCCAGAAGATGGCGGGCCTCGAGGCCGAACTCCACGACCTCGCGGGCGAGCCCTTCAACGTCCAGTCCGCCGCCAAGGTGGGCGAGATCCTGTTCGACCGCATGTCGCTCCCCGGCGGCAAGAAGACCAAAACCGGCCAGTGGCAGACCACCTCCGACGTGCTCGAGGATCTCGCCACCGAACACGACTTCCCCGCCCGCGTGCTCGACTACCGCCAGCTGCAAAAGCTGAAGTCGACCTATACCGATGCCCTGCAGGACCACATCAACGCCGAGACGGGCCGCGTCCACACCTCCTACTCCATCGCCGGGGCCAACACCGGGCGGCTCGCCTCCACCGACCCCAACCTCCAGAACATCCCCGTCCGC
>JAGRMS010000147.1 GCA_020441135.1 Pseudooceanicola sp. | reverse complement strand
CCGGGGCGCCAGCCAGTCCATCATCGCATCCTTCCAGAGGCGGTGGATGCCGAGGCTCATGGCGTCGTTCATCACGTCATACTTGGACGCGACATTGGTGAACACGCCATGCACCATCCCGGCCTTCTGGTCCTCGTGGACCGTCTGGTTGCCGAAATGGGTGGTTCTGCCGAGTGTCGCGCTCATCTGCTCTTGCCGTTCCGAAGGGTCGCCCTTCTTATAGGCATGTTTGCGGGGGACACAATGAGCGGGTGGCGGTATCCAACCCATATGCAAAGGGCAGCGCCCGGCCCGAGGGTGGGTGCAAAGCGCCCGCCCTGGGGGGCGGGTCGGGCGCTGCCCGGCCTGCGGCCGGGCGGGACTTGCCCAAGCGAGGTGCGCCATGTCTTCTGACCGCGCCTCCCTCGGCCTGAAGATCGCCGCCGGGGCGGGGCTGGCCTTCATGCACCTGCCGCTCCTGCTGATCTTCGTCTATGCCTTCACCACCGAGGACAAGTCCTACCAGTGGCCGCCGCCCGGGCTGACGCTGAAATGGTTCGCCGTCACCTGGAACCGCCCAGACGTGTGGGAGGCGCTGTCGCTGTCGCTGCGCGTCGCCGCGATCTCGACCCTCGTGGCGATGGTGCTCGGCACGCTCTGCGCCGCCGCCGTCAGCCGGGCGCGGTTCTTCGGGCGCGAGACGGTCTCGCTGCTGGTGATCCTGCCCATCGCGCTGCCCGGCATCATCACCGGCATCGCGCTGCGCTCGGCCTTCAGCCTGTCCGAGTTCCCGTTCAGCTTCTGGACCATCGTGCTGGGCCATGCCACCTTCTGCATCGTCGTCGTCTACAACAACGCCGTGGCACGGTTCCGCCGCACCTCGGGCAGCCTGGTCGAGGCCTCGATGGACCTCGGCGCCGATGCCTTCCAGACCTTCCGCCATGTGATCCTGCCGAACATCGCCACCGCCCTGCTGGCGGGGGGGATGCTGGCCTTCGCGCTGAGTTTCGACGAGGTGATCGTCACCACCTTCACCGCCGGGCAGCAGCAGACGCTGCCGATCTGGATGCTCGAGGAACTGGTGCGCCCGCGCCAGCGGCCCGTCACCAACGTGGTGGCGATGGTGGTCGTGATCGTCACCTTCCTGCCGATCCTCGGCGCCTATTACCTGACCCGCGGCACCGAAAGCGTTGCCGGACAGGGCAAATGAGGAGTGTTGTCATGCAGACGAAGATGCTGATCGGGGCGGATTTCGAGGCCGGGACCGAGACCGAGGAGAACGTGCTGAACCCGCGCACCGGCGAGACCATCCTGATGCTGCCCGAGGCCGGCGCGGGCCAGATCGACCGGGCGGTCAAGGCGGCGCGCGCCGCCTTCGTCACCTGGTCGCGCACGACCCCCTCGGAACGGTCGGCGAAGCTGCTGGCCATCGCCGACGCCATCGAGGCGGATGCCGACGCCTTCGCCGCGCTCGAGGCGATGAACTGCGGCAAGCCCATCGGCTGCGCAAGGAACGACGAGATTCCGGCGATTGTCGACTGCTTCCGTTATTTCGCGGGGGCGGTGCGCACCCTGCACGGGGCGGTGGCGGGGGAATACCTGCCCGGCCATACCTCGATGATCCGGCGCGACCCGATCGGCGTCGTCGCCTCGATCGCGCCCTGGAACTATCCGCTGATGATGATGGCCTGGAAGATCGCCCCGGCGCTGGCGGGGGGCAACACGGTGGTGCTGAAACCCTCGGAACAGACGCCGCTGACGGCGCTGAAGCTGGCCGAGAAACTGGCCGAGATCCTGCCCGAAGGCGTGATGAACGTGATCGTCGGGCAGGGGGCGAGCGTCGGCAGCGCGCTGATCAACCACCCGGGCGTCGACATGGTGTCGATCACCGGGGACATCGCCACCGGCAAGAAGGTGCTCCAGGCCGCCGCCAACACGGTGAAGCGGACCCACCTGGAACTGGGCGGCAAGGCGCCGGTGATCGTCTACGACGACGCGGACCTGGAGCGGGTGGTGAACGGCCTGCGCGCCTTCGGCTACTACAACGCCGGGCAGGACTGCACGGCGGCCTGCCGGGTCTACGCGGGCGCGGGCATCCACGACAAGCTGGTGGCCGAGCTGTCGGCGGCAGTGTCGACCATCGGCTTCGCCCAGGCCGACGACAGCGCCAACGAGATCCCGCCACTGATCTCGAAGCGCCAGCGCGACCGGGTGGCGAGCTTCGTGCAGCGGGCGGCGGAGCAGAAGCATATCGAGATCGTGACCGGCGGCGCGGTGCCCGAGGGGCCGGGGTTCTACTACCGCCCCACGGTGATCGCCGGCGCGCGGCAGGGCGACGAGATCGTGCAGCGCGAGGTCTTCGGGCCGGTGGTCAGCGTGACGCGCTTTACCGAGGACGACGACGTGGTGGCCTGGGCGAACGACAGCCAGTATGGCCTTGCCTCCTCGGTCTGGACGCGGGACGTCGGTCGCGCGCTCGATGTCTCGGCGCGGCTGCAATACGGCTGCACCTGGGTGAACACCCATTTCATGCTGGTGAACGAGATGCCCCACGGCGGCGTCAAGCAGTCGGGCTACGGCAAGGACATGTCGATCTATGCGCTGGAGGATTACACCGCCGTGCGCCACGTGATGATCGCGCATTGAGCCGGGCCGGCGGGGCAAGCCCCGCCCTACGCCGATAGCGGCGTTGCGCTGTGCCTTGGCGGCCTTGCGGCCGCCGGGGCGCTGCCCCGGACCCCGGGATATTTGGGGCAAATGGAAGCAGGGGGTGCGGCTTCCCTTTGCCTGGCGGGCTTGCCCGCTCAGCGGGCGTACCAGTCGTCCTCGATATAGAAGGGGCCGGGCTTTTCGCGCAGCTGTTCGTATTTGCAGATCTCGGGCTCTGCCCCGACCGGGGTCGGCACGCCGTCGCGGAAGGCCCATTCGCCGCGGTCGGTCTTGTCGGCGCGCAGGTAGCTGGCGATCAGGAAGGCGCGGTCGTTGGCCGAGGTATTGGCCTGGGAGCCGTGTACCGTCAGCAGGCTCCAGAGCGCCACGTCGCCGGGTTCCAGTTCCAGGTCGACGATGCTGGCGGGGTCGAGACCGACCTTCGTCAGTTCGCCCATCGCCGTCTCGCCCTTCATGATCGCGCCGCCCTCGTCCGACAGGCCGAGGTAGCCCATCCTGTGGCTGCCCGGCACCACCCGCAGGCAGCCGTTTTCCTTCGTCGCCGGGTCGATGGCGAGGCCGGTGTTGATGTAGGAGGTCATCACGTCGCGGTAGGCGTCCATCCGTTCGCGGAAACGCAAGTCCTGGTGAAAGCGGAAGCCGCTGATCGAGGCCCCGGGCGGCTTCCAGTGGATCTGGTTGGACACCTGCCGGATGTCGCGCCCGAGCAGCGGTTCGAGCATGGCGAAATAGGCGGGATCGCGGCGCAGTTCCTCGAAGACGGGCGAGAACCAGGACATCCAGTGGGCCTGCAGGACGTAGCGCTGTCCGGCGAAGCCTTCGGGCAGGATTTCGAACAGCACGTTCCTGTCGCGGTAGGTGGCATGGTGCTTCAGGCCTTCCTCGTAGACCTTGCGGCTTTCGGCCTGGATTTCCTTCATCCGCTCCTTCGGGAACAGCCCGCGGACCACGGCATAGCCCTTGTCCCAGTAGTCTTCGACGTAGTTCCGGCTTTCCGCCGCGAGATCGAGTGCCATCCGATGTCCTTTCGTGGCTTGACTTGGGGACAGGATGGCGCAGCATGTTTCATGAGACAAATTCGAAATCCGGGGCTGAAACGTGAAGGGTTCTCATGTATGGGACGGCCGCCTGCCGCTGCTGGACCTGCGCCACCTGGCGATGATCGACGCGCTGGGGCGGACCGGCGGGTTGACCCATGCGGCCGAGGCGCTGGGGGTCACGCAATCCGCCCTGTCGCATCGCCTGCGCGAGGCGGAGCGGCGGCTGGGCGTGGCGCTGGCCGAGAAGCGGGGCCGGGGCGTGGCCCTGACGATGGCCGGGGAACGGCTGCGGGTGACGGCGCAGCGGCTGTTGCGCGACATGGCGGCGGTCGAGTCCGAGGTGCGCGAGGTGGGGGCGAGCGGCATCCGCCATCGCGTCCAGCTGGGGCAGGCGGGCTACGCGGACCTGCGCTGGCTGCCCGCCTTCAGCGACTGGCTGGCGCGGCATCTGCCCGAGGTGCAGGTCTCGGTCCATTCCGGCAACGGCGGCAGCACGGTGGAGGACTTGCTGGAGGGCGCCATCGACCTGCTGCTGACGCCGACGCGGCCGCTGGTCGCGGGTATCGACGTGGCGGCCATCGGCACCGATCAGCTGGTGGCGGTGGCCGCGCCCGGCCACCCCTGGGCGGCGAAGGCGGAAATCCTGCCGGAAGACCTGCGGGACGAGACCTTCCTCGCCTACAGTTTCGAACGCGCCCCGGACATGGAGAACGCGCGCTTCATGCAGCCCGCGCAGGCCTTCCCGGCGCGGGTGATCCGGGTCGGGCATACCGAGGCGGTCTACGAGATGGTGGCGGCGGGGCAGGGCGTGTCGATCCTGGCCGGCTGGCCCTCGCGCAACCGGGCCGAGCGGGGGGATATCGTGCTGCGCCCGCTGCGGCCGCTTGGCAGCGAGACGCCGGGGCTGGCGATCACCTGGCAGGCCTCGGTGCGCGGCGGCGCGGCGGCGGATCCGGCGCATCGCTGCCTGGCGGAACTGGTGGCCTGGTCGCAGGTCGGGATGGCGTTCTCGGACCGGGGTGAGACATGGGCCTAGGGCAACGCGAACGACGTCTCCGCGCCCCTTTTCGAAACGCCCGTCCGCCGCCTCGCCGCCCTCCCCAGTCCGCCTGCTACAGGCAAGGCAGCGTTCGATGGCATCAAGGCCGACCGGCGCCAAGCGCGCCGCGACAGTCCGACCTTCGCCTGGACTGCGGCCTAGAACAGGAAATTGCCCGCATCGATGCTGTCGGCGCTGACACCAGCCAATATGATGGTCACTCCGTGGCTGTAAATATATGTCCCGTGGGCGCCAAGTTCGCCGTCCGGACTTGTATCCCGCACCGAGTTCAGAATATCGGCGGCGGCCTTCGCCTCCGCTTCCGGCGTGGCGAACGCCAGTGCGTCGAACAAGGCCGAGAAGTCGAGCTTTTCCCTTGTGCTGAAATCCTCGATCACCACGCCGCCGACTGTGTCCGGGTTGGAAAAGACGAAATGGTCGCGGCCGCCTTCGCCGTAGACCTGTGCCGGCGTCCTGACGAAGTTGATCCTGTCGCCAATCTCCCTGCCGTCAAAGACGATCCTGTCGGCCCCCGCCCCGGCGCGGATCACGTCCACGCCCCGCTCGACATGGATCACGTCGGCGCCCAGCCCGCCGGCAACCCGATCGTTGCCGATGCCGGTGTAAATCACGTCATTGCCATCCCCGCCCAGAAGCAGATCGTCGCCTATGCCTCCGCGCAGGATGTGGTCCCCGTCATTGCCCACCAGCCGGTCGTTGCCTTTTTCGCCGCGTATCAGGTCGTCGGTGCCGCGCCCGATGCCGATGTCGTCGCCCGAACCAAGGAACAGCGCCCGACCGTTGGTGGCCACCAGGCGCTCGTCCGCGCCCGACCCGAACAGCACCTTGGTCTTCACCGCATCGTTTCCGATGAGCACATTGCGCTGTACCTGCAGGGTCTCGTTGTGAAACTCCAACTGGCTGGCGGTCAGATACCCGGTCCAGGACTTTACAATCTGGATCGTATAGCCGTCGTCGAGCAGAACCTTCAGGTTGGTTTTGTTGGCGTCGTCGAACACGGTGCGGGCACGAAGCTGCGAGACCGTCAGGTCGCAGTCATAGATTGCCAGAACGTCATTTTCGCCGAAGCCTCTCAGCGTGGCCGAACTGTGGCCGTCAATATTGATCACGTCGGGCTGCGCATCGCCGGCATCGCCGTAATTGCCCAGGAAGACCGTCAGGTAAAGCTCCGACGCCTGAGACATCAGATAGGCCGTGTCGGCCCCGGTCCCCAGGGTCATCGCACCATGCTGGATCGGCGCCGCCATGACCAGTTCGTCTCGTCCCGCGCCCATCTTGCTTTCGCCATACATGATGGCCGAGGCTACGGTCGTATCCACTTCCTGGCTCAGGATGACCCGGTCTCGGCCGGCGCCCATGTCGAATTTGGTATAGGCCAGATCAATGATTGGATAGTTCAACGCGACCAGGTCGAAATGGTCGTTGCCATTGCCGCCATAGACCTCTCCGAATCCGGTGATCGTGTCATCCCCACCTGCGCCGTTCAAAACGTCCCGCCCGCCCATTCCGAGAAGCAGGTCGTCCCGCTTCGTTCCGAAAAGGCTGTTGGAATTTGCATCGCCGGTGAGTGTTGCCATGATCTTGCTCCCCAATATCGCCAGTCCGGCCGGTGAGGCTCCCCGCGATCCGCTCTCCTGCGCAAAACGGTTTCCGGCATCTCCGGATTGCCTGCCGCTGGCAGGCCACGAGTGCGATCAGGCAAGGCGCCCCCCGGGGTCAGATTGCCTTCGCCATGCGCGTCGTTCAAGTGACTTTACGGGATGTGTCGCCACCTTGCGCCCCGGGTCTTCCGGTGTCGGCGGCACGAGCGGACCGGCCGCGCCGTGCCCTGCGAGGGCTTGGCCCCGACGCGTCGGCGATCGCGGTTTGTTCCCGGAGCCTGCGCCGTTCACCGGCCTGTCTACTCGTGCATTGTGGGCGCTATCTGCATTGGCCCGGAAACGCGCATCCATCTCCCAGCCGGTACGTTCCCGCGCTGTGCCCGGCTCCGCTTGACAAGGCCCGCGCGGACTGCGCAGATGCCTCCTGCTGGTGCCCGGGCCTTTTCCGGGTGAAAAGGGAATGCGACAGGGGAACTCCCCCGAAGCGCAGCCGCCCCCGCGACCGTGACCGGAGAGGTCGTCCGCAGCCACTGGCGCAAAGCGCCGGGAAGGCAGGGCGGCCGCCAGGGCAACCTGACATCCGCAAGCCGGGAGACCTGCCAGCAGCGAAGACGACGTGAACCGGGCGGGGTGTTCCGGGGACGGGTCCGTGAGTGGATTCGGCCCTTTCCCCGCCAGAACTGAAGGGACCGCCCGTGACTGCCCCGCCCCAGACCCAGACCGAACTGCTCGTCTGCACGACCTGCAAGATGGGCCTGCCCGTGATCGAGGGCGAGCCGCGCCCGGGCGCCCGGCTGATGGCCGCGCTTCAGGCGATGGACTGGCCCGAGGGGCTGGTGGTCAAGCCGGTCGAGTGCTTTTCCAACTGCGATCAGGGCTGCTCCGTCACCCTGCGCGGCGGGGCGGGGCGCTGGACCTATGTCTATGGCCGTCTCGACCCCTCCAAGGCCGATATCGTGTTCGAGGGCGCCACGCGCTATCATGCCACCGCGGACGGGCTGGTGCCCTGGCGCGAGCGGCCCGAACATTTCCGCAAGAACTGCATTGCCCGCATCCCCCCGCTGGAGACCCCGGAATGAAAGACCTCACCAAGCTGCCCGTCACCGTGATCACCGGCTTTCTCGGGTCGGGCAAGACGACGCTGATCCGCCACCTGATGCAGAACCCGCAAGGCAAGCGGCTGGCGGTGATCGTGAACGAATTCGGCGATGTGGGGGTGGATGGCGAGATCCTGAAATCCTGCGCGATCCCCGAATGCCCCGCCGAGAACATCGTCGAACTGGCGAACGGCTGCATCTGCTGCACCGTCGCCGACGACTTCATCCCGACGATCGAGGCGCTGATGGCGCTGGAACCGCGGCCCGACCATATCCTGATCGAAACCAGCGGGCTGGCCCTGCCCAAGCCCTTGCTGAAGGCTTTCGACTGGCCCGACATCCGCTCGAAGATCACGGTGGACGGGGTGATCGCCCTTGCGGATGCCGAGGCGGTGGCGGCGGGCCGGTTCGCGCCGGACGTGGCGCGGGTCGACGCGCAGCGGGCGGCGGACGACAGCCTGGACCACGAAACCCCGCTGAGCGAGGTCTTCGAGGACCAGATTTCCTGCGCGGACATCGTCTTGCTGACCAAACCTGACCTGGCGGGTGAAGACGGGCTGGCCAGGGCGCGGGCGGTGATTGCCGCCGAGGCGCCCCGCGTGCTGCCGGTGGTCGAGGTGGCAGAGGGCGCGGTCGATCCTCGGGTGATCCTGGGCCTTGGCGCGGCGGCGGAAGACGACATGGACGCCCGGCCAAGCCACCATGACGGGGCCGAGGATCACGACCACGAGGACTTCGACTCGGTGGTGATCGAGGTGCCCGAGGTCGGCGACCCCGAGGTGCTGACGCAGCGGATCGCCACATTGGCTTCGGCGCATAACATCCTGCGCGTCAAGGGTTACGCCGCCGTCAGCGGCAAGCCGATGCGGCTGCTGGTGCAGGCGGTGGGCAGCCGCGTGCGGCACCAGTTCGACCGGCCCTGGCGGCCCGACGAGGCGCGCATCGGCAAGCTGGTGGTGATCGCCGAACATGACGACATCGACGAGGCGGCGATCCGTGCGGTGTTGGCGGGGTAAGATGAAGATCGCCCGGCAACGCTCTGAATCTAGGGACTGAACCCGATGCACGTCGTGTTCCGCGAAAGCCACGGGCTGGAGGAGAGCGAGACCCCGACCGACCTGCGCCAAAGCCCGGCGGAGCTGGTGGTGCTGTCCTTCTCGGACAGCGACCTTGGCGCCTTCGCGGCGGGGTGGCACCGGGCGGCGGGCGGATTGCCCACCCTTCGCCTCGCCAATCTCGCGGCGCTGAAGCATCCGCTATCGGTCGATACCTATCTCGAGCAGACGCTCACGGGGGCCAAGGGCATCCTGATCCGGCTGATCGGCGGGCTGCCCTACTGGGCCTACGGGCTGCAACAGGTCGAGGCGCTGGCGCGGGCCAAGGGCATCGCGCTGACGGTGCTGCCCGCCGACGGGCGGGTGGACGAACGGCTCGACGCGGTCTCGACCGTGCCGGTGTCGACGCTGCGGCGGCTGGCGTATCTCTGCGACATGGGGGGCGCGGTCTCGGCCCAGGCGGCGCTGGCGCAGCTCGCGCTGGCGGCGGGGCTCTATGCCGGGCCGGTGCGGGGGGCGAAGGTGCTGCCGCAGGTCGGGGCCTGGACCCCGGCGCAGGGGGTGATCTGCCCGGTCGCGGCGCTGCCGGTCAGCGACCGGCCCCGCGCGCTGGTGGTGTTCTACCGCGCCTACCTCGCCGCCGCCGATACGGCGCCCGTCGCCGCCCTGATGGCGGCGCTGGAGGCGCGGGGCTTCGACGTCGCGGCCCTTTTCGCGCCCTCGCTGAAGGCGGCAGAGGCGGCGGGCTGGCTCGACCGGCAGGTGCGGCAGATGGCGCCGGACGTGATCGTCAACGCCACGGCGTTTTCGGGGATCGGGGCGGGCGGGCGCTCGCCTTTGGACGCCGCCGGCGCGCCGGTGATCCAGGTGGCGCTGGCGACCAGTTCGCGCAGCGCCTGGGCCGGGTCCGAACGGGGGCTGTCCCCCGCGGACCTCGCCATGCACGTCGTGCTGCCCGAGGTGGACGGGCGCATTCTTGGCGGCGTGGCCTCGTTCAAGGAAGCGGGCACGCGCGACCCGCAGCTCGAGTTCGCGCGCCAGCAACATGTGCCCGACCCCCAGCGGATCACCGCCATCGCCGCCCGCGCGGCGCGCTGGGCGGCGCTGCGGCGTATGCCGGTCACGGAGAAACGGGCGGCGATGGTCCTTTCGGCCTATCCGGGCAAGGGCTGGAACATGGCCCACGCCGTGGGCCTCGACGCGCTGGCCTCGGGCGAAGCGGTGCTGGACGACCTGCGCCGCGACGGCTGGCGGGTGGACCCGGGCGCGCCGCTGGCCGGGGCGCTGGCAGAGGCCATCGCGTGGCCGCTGGAGGACTACCGGGACGCGCTTGCGACGCTACCCGACTCCTTGCGCGCCGACCTGTTTGCCCGCTGGGGCGAGCCGCAGGGACCGTTCCGCTTCCAAGCCGTCCGGCGCGGCAACATACTGGTCGCTCTGCAACCCGAACGCGGCGAGGCGGCGCAGCGCGACGACGACTATCACGACCTGTCCCGCGTGCCCTCCCACGACTACGTCGCCTTCTACCTCTGGCTGCGCACCCAGGGCCTCGACGCCCTGATCCACGTCGGCGCGCATGGCACGCTCGAATGGCTGCCCGGCAAGGCGGTGGCGCTGTCCGACGCCTGCTGGCCCGAGGCGCTGACCGCCGACCTGCCGGTGATCTACCCCTTCATCGTCAACGACCCCGGCGAGGCGGCGCAGGCCAAGCGGCGCATCGGCGCGGTGACGCTCGGCCACCTGCCGCCGCCCCTGAAGGACAGCGGCACGCCCGAGCGTTTCATCAGGCTGGAATCGCTGCTGGACGAGTTCTCGAACGCCGACGGCCTCGACCCGCGCCGCCGCGACCGGCTGCAAATCGAAATCCGCGGCGAGGCGCGGGCGCTGGGGGTGGAGGACGACCTGGGCCTCGACGCCGCCGCCAGCGCGGCCGAGGCGATCACCCGGATCGACCGCTTCGTCTGCGACATCAAGGAAAGCCAGTTCGGCGACGGCCTGCACGTCTGGGGCCAGGGCGCGGGCGAACGCGAAGGGCTGCGGGCCGCGCTGGCCGGGCACCGGGTGCC
Source organism: Pseudooceanicola sp. (assembly GCA_020441135.1). Classification (GTDB taxonomy): domain Bacteria; phylum Pseudomonadota; class Alphaproteobacteria; order Rhodobacterales; family Rhodobacteraceae; genus Seohaeicola_A. The sequence goes on along the minus strand of JAGRMS010000147.1, from coordinate 3,318 downwards.
ACCGGGCCCGTCGGGCTCGCCCTGGCGCGGGCGGAGGGACGTGCTGCCGACCGGGCGCAANNTGTTCACCACCGACCCGCGCGCGGTCCCGACGCGGGCGGCCCATGCGCAGGGCGTCAAGCTGGCGGAAGAGCTGGTGCGGCGGCACCTGCAAGAGCAGGGCGATTACCCGCGCGGGCTGGTGGTCGATCTCTGGGGCTCGGCCACCATGCGCACGGCGGGCGAGGACTTCGCCATGGCGCTGCACCTGCTGGGCGCGAGGCCGGTCTGGGACGCGGGCAGCGAGCGCGTCTCGGGCGTGGAAATCCTGCCGATCACCCTGCTGGAACGCCCCCGGATCGACGTGACCCTGCGCGTCTCGGGCCTGTTCCGCGACGTCTTCCCGACGCTCTCGGCGCTCTTCGCGCAGGCGGTGCGGGCGCTGGCCGAACGGGACGAGGCGGCGGACTGGAACCCCTATGTCGCATCGGGCGGCGCGCGGGTGTTCGGCCCGGCCCCCGGCAGCTACGGCCTGGGCATGGGCGCGCAGGCCGAAACCTTCACCGACACCGCGCGCGAGGCCGCCGGAATGGCCTGGCTGGCCGCCAGCGGCTGGGCGCTGGACGGCGAACGGGCCGAGCGCGACGCGGCAGGCATCGCCGCGCGGGTCGCAGCCTCGGACGCCTTCGTCCACGCGCAGGACCTGCCGGAAACCGACCTGCTGCTGGCCGCCGACTATGCCGCGCACGAGGCCGGGTTCGCGGCGGCCAAGCGGGTGACGGGCGGCGCGCAGGCCAAACTCTACCACCTCGACAACACCCGGCCCGAGACCCCGCGCGCTCGGTTGCTGGACGAGGAAATCGCCCGCGTGGTGCGGGCGCGGGCGGCGCATCCGGGCTGGATCGCCGGCATGATGCGTCACGGCTTCCGGGGCGCGGCGGAAATCGCGGCGACGCTCGATCACATGGCGGGTTTCGCCAACCTCGCGGGCGCGGTGCAGCCGCATCTCTTCGACCTCTACCATGACGCGACCCTGGGCGACGCCGATGTCGCGGCCTTCCTGCGCGACGCCAATCCGGGCGCCTACGCCGCCATGCAGGCGCAATTCGCGGCGCTGGCGGCGGCGGGCCTGTGGCAGACGCGGCGCAATTCGATCCGGGCGGCGCTGGAGGCGCGGGCGTGAGCGCGGTCAAGGGCTGGTGCCCGGGCGCCTGGACGCCGATGCGCTCGGGCGACGGGCTGATCCTGCGGGTCAGGCCGCCGCTGGGGCGGATCACCCGCGACCAGGCGCTGGGTCTCTGCGCGGCGGCGCGGGGGCTGGCGAACGGGGTGATCGACCTGACCAACCGCGCCAACCTGCAACTGCGGGGCGTGACCGACGAAGGCTACCAGCCGCTGCTCGAACAGTTGCTCGACCTTGGCCTGCTGGATGCCGACCCGGCGACCGAGGCACGGCGCAACATCACCGTGACGCCCTTCGCGCGGGACGGCGACCTGTCGCTGCGGCTCGCGCAGGAATTGACCGCGCGATTGGCGGAACTGCCCGCGCTGCCCGCCAAATTCGGCTTCGTGGTGGATTGCGGCGATGCGCCGGTGCTGGCGGGCGATCCCGGCGACATCCGGTTGGAACGCGACAGCGGCGGCGGCGTGCTGGTGCGCGCCGACGGGGCCGACTGGGGCCGGGCGGTGACGCCGGACCAGGCGGTGGACGGGGCCATCGACCTCGCCCGCTGGTTCGCCGAACGGCAAAGTGCCGAGGCGCGGCGGATGCGGGCGCTGGCGGATCGGTTGCCGGAAATGTGGCAGCAGGAAATGCCCGCGCCTCCCGTCGTCCCACCGGCCCCCGGCGTCCGGGCCGAAGGCTTCCTGCTCGGCGTCGCCTTCGGCAGCATGTCCGGGGCCGCGCTGCGCGGGCTGCTGGACCAGACCGGCGCGGAGGAGGTTGTCATCACGCCCTGGCGTATGATCCTGCTGCCCGGCGTCAGGGACGCGCGCCGTCCGGGCTTCGTCAGCCAGCCGGGCAGCCCGCTGATGGCGGCCCATGCCTGTCCCGGCGCCCCCGCCTGCGCGGCGGCCAGTGTCGAGACGCGACCACTCGCGCTGGCGCTGGCGGGGCGGGTGGGCGGCAGCCTGCATGTCTCGGGCTGCGCCAAGGGCTGCGCGCTCCCGCGCGCCGCCGATGTGACGCTGGTGGGCCGCGACGGCGCCTTCGATCTTGTCCGCGGCGGCGCTTCGTGGGATGTGCCCGCGCGGCGCGGCCTGGCCCCCGACGCCCTTCTGAACGGAGAGCCTCTGTAATGCCTTACGAATACCAGACCGATGGCGCGGCGATCTACCGTCAGTCCTTCGCCACGATCCGGGCCGAGGCCGATCTCGCCCGGTTCGGCGAGGATGAGCAGGTCGCAGTGCGGATGATCCATGCCGCCGGAATGGTCGAGCTTGCGCCGTTCATCCACTTCTCGCCCGGCTTCACCGCCGCCGCCCGTGGGGCGCTGGAGCAGGGCGCGCCGATCCTGTGCGACGCGCGGATGGTCAGCGAGGGCGTGACCCGCGCGCGCCTGCCCGCCGACAACGCGGTGATCTGCACCCTGCACGACCCCTCGGTGCCGGACCTGGCGCGCGAAATGGGCAACACCCGATCTGCCGCCGCGCTGGAACTGTGGCGCCCGCACCTGGCGGGCGCGGTGGTCGCCATCGGCAACGCACCGACGGCGCTGTTTCACCTGCTGAACATGCTCGAGGACCAAAGCTGCCCGCGCCCCGCCGCGATCATCGGCTGCCCGGTGGGCTTCGTCGGCGCGGCGGAATCGAAGGACGCGCTGATGGCGGATCTGCCTGCCCCGTCGCTGATCGTGAAGGGTCGCCTCGGCGGATCGGCGATCACGGTCGCGGCCGTGAACGCGCTCGCCAGCCGGAAGGAATGACGATGGGAAAGGTCATCTGCGTCGGACTCGGTCCCGGCGACCCGGACCTGATGAGCGTGAAGGCGGATCGCCTTGTGCGCGGCTCGGCCCATGTCGCCTATTTCCGCAAGACCGGCTACGAGGGCCAGGCGCGCAAGATCGTGAGCGGCATGCTGCGCGCCGACGCCATCGAGTATCCGATGGAGTATCCGGTCACGACCGAAATCCCCTTCGCCGACCCTGAATACAACCGGCTGATGGCCGACTTCTACGACGACTGGGCCGGAAAACTGGCAGGTCTGGCCGAAACAGAGACGGTTCTGGTGCTCTGCGAGGGCGATCCCTTCTTCTATGGCTCATTCATGCACCTTTACACGCGACTGCGCGCCCGCTCTGCGGTCGAGGTGGTGCCGGGCATCACCGGCATGTCCGGCTG
>JAGRMS010000146.1 GCA_020441135.1 Pseudooceanicola sp. | reverse complement strand
GGTCCTGCACCGGACGCCCGCCCCAGTAGCTGGCGCAGAACGGCTGCTTGTTCCAGACCTCGGACCAGTAGCCGTCGTTCGGCTCGCGCTTGATTTCCAGCGGGATGCCGGCGGCCTTGGCCGATTCCTGGAACAGTTGCGCCGCCTCGACCGCGCCGGGGAAGGCGCCGTCGGCGGTGCGCAGGATGATGGGCGAGCCGTCGTGGCCGGACTTCTTGTAGTATTCCGCCGCCTTGGCCGCGTCGTACTCCCGCTGCGGGATCGAGTCGTCGAACAGCGGATAGGCCTTGTTGATCGGGAAGTCGTTGCCGACCGTGCCGTAGCCGCGCAGGATCTTGTCCACCATCTCCTGCCGGTTGATCGCATATTTCAGCGCCATGCGCAGGTCGTTGTTGTCGAAGGGCGCGGTGTCGCAGTGCATGATGAACACATAGTGGCCGGGGCCGCTGACGTTCACCACCTTGACGCCCGGCGCGCGGCCCAACAGGCCAGCGACCTTGGGGTCGACGCGGTTGACGATATGCGCCTGGCCCGACTGCAGCGCTGCCATGCGGGCGGTCGGGTCGTTGATCACGATGATCTCGACCTCGTCGACGTGGCCGCGCGAGCTGTCCCAGTAGTTCGGGTTCTTCTTCCACAGGTGGCGCACGCCGGGCTCGTTGGCCTCGAGCATGTAGCAGCCCGTGCCGATCCCCGCCGCCGGGTCGTCCATGCCGCCGTTCGGCTGGATCATCAGGTGATAGTCGGCCATCAGGTAGGGCAGGTCGGCGTTCGGCGTGGTCAGCGTGACGACGAAGTTGTCGCCGTCGACCTTCATTTCCTCGATGCCCTTCATGATGCCCAGCGCGCCGGACTGCGAGGCTTCGTTCGAGTGGCGCTGCATCGTCGCCAGCACGTCCTCGGGCGTCAGATCCTTGCCGTTGTGGAACTGCACGCCCTTGCGGATCTTGAACATCCAGGTCTTGGCGTCGGCGGTCGATTCAACCGACTCGGCTAGGCGCGGGTCGATGTCGCCGTCCTTGGTCACGTCGACCAGCGTCTCGGCGAACTGGTTGAGGTTGTGGTAGGGCACCTGGCTGGCCGCGACCGCCGGGTCGAGCGAGTTGGTGCTTTCGCCGCCGACCGAACCGATACGCAGCGTGCCGCCCTTGACCGGGTCCGCCGCCCGCGCCGCGCTGGTGAACAGCGCGCTGGCCGCCACGGCGCTGACACCCAGCGCCGCCGCCTTGCCCATGAAGTCGCGGCGGGTCATCTTCCCTGCGCGCACCTGGCCGGCATAGTAGTCGAGTTGATTGGTCATCGAAGTCTCCCGGTTGAACGTCCGCGTCGAAGCTGCGCGGTTTTTGTTGATTGGCGAGTCAAGGTTGGCGCATTTCCGCCAATCGGGCAAGGGCTAAAGGGGGGTTGCCCGCGGCCCGGTCAGATGTGATCACGGGGGATTTCCTCATGAACCTCGCGGTGATGGACGCGCGTGCCGTTCTCGTAAGCCTCTATCGTGGCCGTCAGATGAAAGGTGTCCGCGTCCGCCCACATCTCGCAGCGGGTCTCGGTCCGCAGGCGGATATCGTCGCGCTCCAGTTCGTCGGTCCAGTGGCACCAGCCCCGCGCCGACAGCGGATCGTCGGGATGGATCGTCCAGCGTTCGCGGCCCACCGAGCCGTGGACCAGGCCATGCGCACTGTCGCGGAGCTTGCCGAAGTCGTCCTCGATCACCAGGCTGACAAGGCCCGTGCGCAGGTCGGTTTCCTGCCGCCGGACGTGCCCACCCTCGCGCAGGGTCTCGGTTTCCCAAGGTAAATCCGCGTCGGGCGGCGGGAAGACCCATTCGTCGCGTTCGCCCGTGTTGCGGACCGGCAGGGCCAGGTCTCCGCCCGTCAGCGACACCACGGCGGATTGCGCCGCGGGCCAGAGCAGCGGCCAGTAACTTGTGGAGATCGCCACCCGCAGGCGGTGCCCCTGCGGCACGCGATAGGCGATGTGGTCGAGGCTGACCTCGACCTCCACGCCCTCGCCCGGCACCAGCGGGGAGGGGGCGGAAGGCCCGTCGCGGTGGCTGAGGTTCAGCACGCCATAGGTGATCCGGGTCGAGGCGCCGTCCGGGTGGACATGGTTCAGCCGCACGGCGATCTGCGCCTGGCGTTGGTCCGCCGACAGCCTCAGTTTCAGGCGCGGCGCGCCGACGATGGCGGTGTCGCGCTCCAGCGGAGGCGAATCGAAACAGGCCGACAGGGCATCGTCGCCGCGCTGGTCGCCCGGCATCTCTGGCCCCAGCCAGATCGCGCAATACTCTCCCGCCGCCATCCCGCAATGCTGGGGCGAGTCGACGGTGGCATCCAGCGCGCCCGGTTCGCTGCGCAGCCCCTTGTCCGTCAGGTGCCAGGTCTCCACCGGCAGATGCGCCGTCGCCCCGCCGCGTTCCGCGATCCAGCGGCCCGGGCGTTCGGTGTACCAGGCGGCAGGGCGCACCCCGTCCATCAGGTAGACGCGATAGTCCGGGTCGGCCTCGACGCCCGTGGCATTGCCCTTCAGCCAGCGATCCCACCAGCGCAGCGCCTCTTGCAGGAAACCGATGCGCGGCTCGGGCGCGGCGAAATGGGGATACTTGTGGACCCAGGGCCCGACGATCCCCTTCGCGCCCGGAACATTCTCGACCAGTTGCGGCACCGCGTTCTTGTAGGCATCGCCCCAGCCGCCGACCGCGAGCACCTTCGCTTTCAACAGCGAAAAGTCCTCGCAGACCGAGCCGTGGCGCCAGTAGGCATCGCGCCGCTGGTGGCGCAGCCAGACGGCAGGCAGAAACGGCTCGTTCTCCAGCCGCATGATCCAGAGCGCCCGCCAGTTGTCGCGCAGCGCCGGGTCCGGCGCGCGGCTGGAGTAGCTCCACATCGTCGCGCCCCAGCCGAGGTTCTCGTTCAAGAGACACCCGCCCTTGTAGTGGATGTCGTCGGCGAAACGGTCCACCGTCGAACAGAGCGTGACGATCGCCTTCAGCGCCTCTGGCTGCATCGCCGCCACTTGCAGCGCATTGAACCCGCCCCAGCTGATCCCCATCATGCCGACGCTGCCGTTGCACCAGGGCTGCGCCGCCACCCAGCGGATCACCTCGACCGCGTCGTCCAGTTCCTGTTGCGTATACTCGTCGGCCATCAGCCCGTCGCTGTCGCCATTGCCGCGCATGTCGACGCGCAGGCAGGCATAGCCGCGCCGCGCGAAATACGGATGCGTCAGCGCATCCCGCGCGCAGGTGCCGTCGCGCTTGCGGTAGGGGAGGTATTCCAGGATTACCGGCACCGGGTCGTCGCCCGCATCCACCGGGCGCCAGACCCGCGCCGACAGGCGGCAGCCGTCCGGCATCACGATACCGAGGTCCGGCATTTCCTCGATCTCGCGCAGGGCGTTGTCCGGCATCTGGCTACTCCCTGACGGCGACGAGGATATCCATCACATTGGTGCCGGTCGGCCCCGTGGTCAAAAGCGCCGCTTTCCCCGCCAGATACGACCCGGCGTCGGCGCGTTCCAGCGCGTCCGCCGCTCCCGGCCCCCATGTCGCGCCATCGACGATGCCGCCTGCGTCGCCGGTCGGGCCGTCGCTGCCATCGGTGCCGCCGACGACGATGCTCAGGCCCGTGGTCCCCGCGATCTCGCGCGCCAGCGCCAGCGCCAGCGCCTGATTGCGCCCGCCCCGCCCCGGATTGTCCGGCAGGACCACGGTTGGCTCGCCACCCAGCACGATCACCCCCGGCGGCATCGCGCGCAGGCGCGGCCCCCAATCGGCGGCGAGGCGGTGCAGATCGTCATGCAGCGCCTCCTGCTGGTCCAGCACGGTCAATCCCTGCCGCCGCGCCCCGGCCACCGCCGCCGCGCGGGCGATGGTGTTGGACGCGACGATCCGGGCTTCGTAGCCGAAGGCAGGCTTCGGCGGGGCCGACCCGATCCCCGAGCCGATCACGTCCAGATCGTCGCCGGGCACGTCCGAGATCGCCAGCGTCAGCACCCCAGCCCCCCCGAACCCCGACAACAGCCCGCCCCCCTTGACCCGGCTGATCCTGCGACGCTCGGCATTCATCGCCGTGATGTCCTTGCCGCTGGCCAGCAGCGCCCGGTTCAGGGCCGAGAGATCGGCGAGCGTCTTGCCCTCCACCAGATCCTCCGCCAGCGCCGAAGCCCCGCCCGAGACCAGCAGCAGCAGGTGCGACCCGTCGCCCATCCCTTCCACCGCCTCGCGCAGCGCGCGGCCCCCGGCCAGCGAGCGCCGGTCCGGCACCGGATGCGCGGATTCGATCAGGCGCGCGCCCTCGGGCAGCCCTTCGCCATGCCCATCCTTCGTCACCACCAGCGCGGGAACACCCGGAAAGCGCTCCATCGCCGCCCGCGTCATGTCTCCCGCCGCCTTGCCCACGGCGAGGATGCGGTCGGGCCGCGCGGCGTTCTCCAGTCCTTCAAGAACCGCCGCATGACCGCCCACCGCCGCCACACCCGCCCGCCAGATCGCCAGCGCCTGGTCGCGGCTCATGCCTCCACCCAGATCGTCACCGGCCCGTCGTTGACAAGGCTCACCTGCATGTCGGCCCCAAACCGCCCCGTCGCCACCGGCACGCCCTGTTCGGCCATCGCCCGCGCGAAATGCAGGTAGAGCCGTTCGCCCACATCCGGCGGCGCCGCGCTGGAAAACCCCGGGCGGTTGCCGCGCGAGGTATCGGCGGCCAGCGTGAACTGGCTGACCACCAGCGCCGCCCCTTGCACGTCCAGCAGCGAGCGGTTCATCTTGCCCGCCTCGTCGCGGAAGATGCGCAGCTTGGCGATCCGCGCCGCCAGCGCCTCGGCCTCGGCCTCTGTATCGCCGCCCATCGCGCAGACGAGGATCAGCAGCCCCTCGCCAATCTCGCCGATCACCGTGTTGCTGACCGACACGCTCGCCGAACCGACCCTCTGAACCAGCGCCCGCATCAGCCGCGCCAGTCCACGATGTCGGCGACCCCGGCGCGTTCGGTGCGGAACGAATTGGCCGGGTGGTCGGCATCCGCATACCCGAAGGAGATCGCGCAAAGCACCAGCCGGTCCTCGCCGATCCCGAAATGCCGGTGGATCAGCGGCGCGTAAGAGGCGACCGCCGCCTGCGGAATCGTCGCCACGCCTTGCGCCTGCGCCGCCAGCGCGAAGGCGGTGACAAACCCGCCGCAGTCGAGCGCGCCATAGGGGCCAAGTTCGGTCGGGGACGACACGATGGCGCAATGCGGCGCACCGAACAGGTCGAAGTTCTTCATCGTCTGCGCCGCCGATCCGGCACGGTCGCCCTTTTCCACGCCAACCGCTTCGTAGAGCGCCCAACCACAGGTGCGCCGCCGGTCCTGGTAAATGCCCGAATAGCCTGTCGGAAACGGCAGATCGGGCGACGGAGCGCCGCTCATCACCTCGGCCTTCAGCGCCGCGCGGAACCGCTCCGTCGCGTCCCCCGAGGTGATCGCCAGCTGCCAGGGCTGCGCGTTGCACCAGGACGGCGCCCGCCGTGCCGTGGCGACAATCGCCTCGATTGTCGCGCGCGGCACCGGGTCGCGGCGGAACGCCCGGCAGGAATAGCGCCCCGCCATCAGGGTATCGAAATCGTCGGGTGTCATGCCATGCTCCGTTGCCTCGCAGGGCAGGATGCCGTCGGCGGCAATCAAGGGCAAGGGGAGGTGCTGGAGCGGGCGGCGGGAATCGAACCCGCGTCTTTAGCTTGGAAGGCTAAGGTCTTACCATTACACAACGCCCGCGCAGTGCCCAAATGACGTAATTCACTGGCAGGGCGAGGTCAAGTATCGTGGAGACCCCACCGCGCGCACCATGCCGGGCAGCTCCATGTCGTTGCTTGTTCCCGTTCGAGCAACGGCACTCGATGAACGTTGTGAAAGCTCTTGCGGCTTCCGCCAGGTCTTCCGGAGAGAGTGGCAGGACGTCCTCGCGGCGCTGTGGCTCGATCCCGTTCTGGCTCAGGAAAGGTTGGGCCAGTTCACCCCTGATGGCGAAGTTGACGTTCTGGGGCATGTCCCCAACGACCGAGGCGAAATTGATCACGTCGAGTTTCGACACCACCACCCCAACCACCGTACCGTCACTTGCGATTAGGGGCCCGCCGGAGTTGCCGCTTTGACCAGGCGCGGCGATCTGCATCGCAATCGTATCGTTCGCCAAACCCTTCACCGAGGAGACCGAGGTACCTCTAGATCTGTAGACGCTCTGCCGCCTAACCTTGAGGCGAGGAGGCCGGCATGGGGACAAGCAATTACAGCGACGAGTTCAAGCGCGACGCGGTGCATCAGGTTACGCTGCGAGGTTTCGTGACCCGGAAAAATCCGCTCGGCTGATGTGATGCCTTGGCACCTCGGCAGTAACCGGGGCTTGGCGAAGCGGGGCACTTTTCGAGTATTCGTCGTCTGAAGCCGCAACAACTCAAGAATTCCTGAGTTTCAGGGATGACGAGTGGTGCCCAGGAGAGGACTCGAACCTCCACGACCTTTCGGCCACTGGTACCTGAAACCAGCGCGTCTACCAATTCCGCCACCTGGGCACAGGCTGCGTGGAGGGGCGTTTATATTCGGGGCGAGGGGCTGTCAATGCGAGTCGTGCAGAAAGATTTCAATGCGTTCGACGGGGCGTGGCGGCGGTGCAGCGGCGGACTGCCGCCTTGTCGCGGGGCAATCGCGGGGCTATGGAGAAACCAGGACCGGACCGGAGGCTACCCATGTCGAAACTCGTCACCATCTACGGCGGCTCGGGCTTTGTCGGGCGCTATGTCGCGCGGCGGATGGCCAAGGAGGGCTGGCGCGTCCGTGTCGCGGTGCGGCGGCCGAACGAGGCGATCTTCGTGCGTCCCTACGGCGTGGTCGGGCAGGTGGAGCCGGTGCTCTGCAACATCCGGGACGATGCCTCGGTCGCGGCGGCGATGGCGGGGGCGGACGCGGTGGTGAACTGCGTCGGCATCCTGAACGAGAGCGGCGCGAATACCTTCGAGGCGGTGCAGGCCGACGGCGCGGCCCGCGTGGCGCGGCTGGCGGCGGCGGAAGGTGTCGGGACGCTGGTGCATCTGTCGGCGCTCGGGGCGGACCGCGAGGCCGAAAGCGAGTACGGGCGCACCAAGGCGGCGGGCGAGGCGGCGGTGGTGCAGCATTTCCCGGGCGCGGTGATCCTGCGGCCGTCGATCCTTTTCGGGCCGGAAGACGGGTTCTTCAACCGCTTCGCCGGGATGGCGCGGCTTGGGCCGGTGCTGCCCGTGGTGGCGAGCGAGACCAGGTTCCAGCCGGTCTACGTCGACGACGTCGCGCAGGCGGCGGTCAAGGGCATCAAGGGCGTGGCGGCGCCGGGGGTCTACGAACTCGGCGGGCCGGAGGTTCTGAGCTTTCACCAGCTGATGGAGCGGATGCTCGACGTGATCCATCGCCGTCGCGTGCTGCTGCCGGTGCCGGGGTTCATCGCCAAGGTGATCGCTTTCGGGTTCGACATGCTCCAGGCGGTGACGATGGGGCTGGTGTCGAACGGCGTGCTGACCCGCGACCAGCTGAAGTCGCTGGGGCGCGACAACGTGGTGTCGCCGGGGGCGAAGGGTCTGTCCGATCTGGGGATCGAACCCACCTCGCTCGAGTCGGTGTTGCCCGACTACCTGTGGCGGTTCCGGCCCTCGGGGCAGTACGACGCCATCAAGGAGTCGGCGCGGAACCTGCGCAAGATCGGCTGAAGACGTGGACAATACCTTGCTGGTTGCCCTGCTCCTCGGGCTGATCGAGGGGCTGACCGAGTTCATTCCGGTCTCTTCAACAGGCCACCTGCTGCTGGCGGGGCATTTCCTGGGGTTCGAAAGCGCCGGGCGCACCTTCGAGGTGGTGATCCAGCTGGGCGCGGTGCTGGCGATCCTGACCGTCTACGCGGGCAAGCTGTGGGCGGTGTTCCGGGCCGCGCCGCATGACCCGCTCGCGCGGCGGTTCATCCTGTCGGTGCTGATCGCCTTCCTGCCGGCCGTGGTGGTGGGGGTGCTGGCGCATGACCTGATCAAGACTGTGCTGTTCGAGACGCCGAAGCTGATCGCCTGGATGCTGGTGCTGGGCGGGCTGGTTCTGCTGGTGATCGACCGGATCGCGCCGCCGCCGGTCCACGAGGACGCCATGCGCCTGCCGCTGGGCAAGGCGCTGGCGATCGGCGTGATCCAGTGCCTGGCGATGATTCCGGGGGTGTCGCGCAGCGGGGCCACCATCGTGGGCGCGCGGCTGCTGGGCGCGGGCCGGGTAGCAGCGGCGGAGTTCAGTTTCTTCCTGTCGATGCCGACGATGGCCGGGGCCTTTGCCTATGATTTGTACAAGTCGCGGCACATGCTGGATGCAACTGCCGTGAACGAGATCATCGTCGGGTTTATCGCCGCTTTCGTGGCAGCGGTGTTGGTCGTGCGCTGGCTGCTGGGGTATGTTTCCCGCAACGGGTTCGCGGTGTTTGGCTGGTGGCGAATCATCGTGGGTGGGCTGGCCCTGGTGGCGCTCTCGGCGGGATGACCCCACGTTAGGGCAGCTTCTATGACCTAAATCCGGCGCTCTGGCTGTAAAAGTTTTTCCCTGAAGCCAATTTAGTGACAATTAGGTCAGTATTGCTGACTTTTAATTCCGCCAGCCTCAATCTATCAAGGCGCACCTGCGTGTCGAGATAAGGGATGGCCCGATGGCAAAGGAACGGATGCTGAAGTTCGTGGCGTTGGGTCGCGAGATGCCTGCCAAGCGTCCGGCCGGTGAGCGGGCGCATGACTTTCACGAGATCTACGCGGAATATGCCGCGGCAAAGGCGGAAGAGCAGGCGAGCCGGTGCAGCCAGTGCGGCGTGCCCTATTGCCAGAGCCACTGCCCGTTGCAGAACAACATCCCGGACTGGCTGCGGCTGACCGCCCAGGGGCGGTTGCAGGAGGCCTACGAGGTCAGCCAGGCGACCAATACCTTCCCCGAGATCTGCGGGCGGATCTGCCCGCAGGACCGGCTGTGCGAAGGCAACTGCGTGATCGAGCAGTCGGGGCACGGCACCGTGACCATCGGGTCGGTCGAGAAATACATCACCGATACCGCCTGGGAGAACGGCTGGGTGAAGCCCGCCGCGCCGGTGCGGGAGCGGGCGGAGTCGGTGGGCATCATCGGCGCGGGTCCAGGGGGGCTGGCGGCGGCGGACATGCTGCGGCGGGCCGGGGTGCAGGTGACGGTCTACGACCGCTACGACCGGGCGGGCGGGCTGCTGACCTATGGCATTCCGGGTTTCAAGCTGGAAAAGGACGTGGTGATGCGCCGGAACGCGCAGCTGGAGGCCGGGGGCGTGACCTTCGTGCTGAACTGCGACGTGGGCGTTGATCTCTCTTTCAGCGAGATTCGCGCGAAGCACGACGCGGTGATCATTGCGACCGGCGTCTACAAGTCGCGCGACCTGGGCGGGCCGGGGAGCGGGGCCAAGGGGATCGAGCGGGCGATCGACTACCTGACGGCCTCGAACCGCAAGAGCTTTGGCGACGCGGTCGAGGACTTCGACAGCGGCCGGATGAATGCGGATGGCAAGCGCGTGGTGGTGATCGGCGGGGGCGATACGGCGATGGACTGCGTGCGGACGGCGATCCGGCAGGGGGCGACGTCGGTCAAGTGCCTCTACCGGCGGGACCGGGCGAACATGCCTGGCAGCCAGCGCGAGGTGGCGAATGCCGAGGAAGAGGGCGTGGTCTTCGAATGGCTGTCGGCCCCGAAGGGCTTCACCGACGAAGGCGGCACGGTCAACGGGGTGATGGTCCAGAAGATGCGGCTTGGCAAGCCGGACGCGAGCGGGCGGCAGGCGCCGGAGGTGATCGAGGGGGCCGACTATGTGGAAGAGGCCGACCTGGTGATCAAGGCGCTGGGGTTCGAGCCGGAAGAGCTGCCGACCCTTTGGGATGAACCGGCGCTGACGGTCACGCGGTGGGGCACGGTGCGGGCGGAATTCACGTCCGGGCGGACCGATCTGCCGGGGGTTTTCGCCGTCGGGGATATCGTGCGGGGGGCCTCTCTAGTGGTCTGGGCGATCCGGGACGGACGGGACTGTGCGGCGGCGATTCTGGGCGATCTGGAGGCCCGAAAAGCGGTCGCGGCGGAGTGATTTTTGGGTGTCCTAGCTAGGACGCTTCTTAAGTCACTGAATTACAAGCCATATTCGAAAGTGACCTTCCGGGGCACCAAAAACGGCGGATGGAAAGGGCGATGGCGGGACGAAGCGGAGGATGCCTGTGCGGTGCGGTGCGCTATACCCTGCGCAGCGCGCCCAACGTCTTTGGCGCCTGCCATTGCACCGTCTGCCAGCGCATCAGCGGCGGCATCAACCTGGCCTTCAACGTCGACGCGGAGGATATCGCGATCACCGGGGCAGAGGCCGTGCGAACCTATCGGTCCTCCGACTGGGCGGAGCGGTCGTTCTGCGGCACCTGCGGCGCCAACCTGTGGTATCGCGGGCTGAGTGAGGGCGCGGGCTTTTCGCTGGGCCTCGGCACGCTGGACGACAAGAGCGGCATGGTGCTGGAGCGCGAGATCTGCGTCGAGACGAAGCCCGGCGCCTATGCGCTGGCGGGGGATCATCCCCGGCTGACCAGCACGGAGGCGTTCGGATGACGCGGACCGGCCAGTGCATGTGCGGGGCGGTGTCGTTCACGGCAGAGGACGTGCCCGAGACCTATGGCGCCTGCCATTGCGAGATGTGCCGCCGCTGGACAGGATCGGCGCTGGTGGCCGTCACGGTGCCTGCGAAGGGCCTGACGTGGAAGGGCGAGGCACATATCAAGGTGCTGCATTCCTCGGACTGGGCCGAACGCGCCTGGTGCCAGCGCTGCGGGACGGGGCTGTATTACCACGTCACTGCCGAGGGGCCGATGTCGGCCAACTACGAGATCCCGGTGGGGCTGTTCGACGACGCCAGCGGCATGCGGCTGGTCAGCGAGATCTACATCGACCACAGGATGCCCGGCTGGGAGATCGGCGGGGAGCACAAGCGGCTGAGCCGGTCAGAGATCCTCGCGCAGTTCGGGATACCGGAGGACGGGTTGTGAGGGGGCCGGTCGCAGCACTTTTCCTGATCGGCACGACTCAGGGCACCACGGCTTCGCCGGTCGATGACAGCCTGGCCTTTGCCGGATTTCCGCCGATACCGGAATACTGTGCGCCCCTCTACACCGTGCAGAAGCGCTTGTGCGAGGTGCAGCATGTCTATCGCTGTGACGCCAACGGTCAGACGGAGTGGATCAGTGTCAGTCTAGACACAGATGACTCCCTGCTGCTGGAGCGCAGTGATGCGGAGGGCAACACCATCGACGTCTGGCAGGACACGGGCAAATTATTCTTCGGATACATCGAAAATGCCGACGCCGTCTCGCTGAGCGCTGCAAGGGCCGAAGGCTCGGATACCTTCGATCAGACGGTTCTGGTGATGGTTCCGCCATTCCTTGACCCCCTGCCAACGCATATGGTCGGTCAGTTCACCCGCACGTCCGAGACCCTCGTTCTGAATGACGTGACATTCGAGCGGTTCGCCCTGGCGGTGACGATGGGTGTGAACTCGGTGGTGATAAACTTCTCTGGTGACATGATGGTCGACAGGTCAAGCGGGGCAATGGTTGAATCGTCCCTGCGTGTCGAAGCCTTTGGCGCCGTCTTCAAGCAGAATGGCGCGCTTGCACAAGTCATCCACCCCGGCGAATCCGGCTTTCTTGGAATGTCGCCCGCCTACGACTGCGACGCCACCAGCGACGCCGCCCCCGACCGGAGGCCGGCATGAGCGCAGTTCAGACAGTGAGGGGGCTGGTTGTCGCTCTGTGTCTGGCCGGGACGCCGGTGCTGGCGGATTTGCCGCTGGTACCGGAACACTGCGAGGCGTTGTATTCAGTGCAGAAGCGTCTGTGCGCGGTGCAGCATGTCTATCGCTGCCAGGCCCAGGCGGCCGTGGAGTGGCTACTGGTCGACGTGAAGAAGGACAAGTCGCTGGAGATGGAGACCATCGACGCCGAAGGCAATCTTCTCAGCGTCTGGACGGAAAAGCTCGGGAAGCGGTTCTTCGGCTATGTTCTCCGTGCCGACCCGGTATCGTACAGCACCGCGCTGAGTTCCGGCAGGGACGATCACAACTCGACATTCCTGTTCAAGTATCCAGTCTTTCTGGATCCCATTCCCACTCGTTCCACTGGCCATATGGTCCGAACGGGTGAGACCGTTGTGTTGGACGGGGTGACATTCGAACGCTTTGAGGCCCATAACACATTGAAATTCCTCAACGTCTCCATCGAGATCGAAGGCGACATGTTTCTCGACGTGGCCACTGGAGCGTTCATTGACGGGCAAAAACGGGCGGACGTGTACGGTATGATGGTTGAAGAAGGTCATCCGGCCCAAGTCATCCACCCCGGCGAACCCGGTTTCCTGAAGAACGTCGCGATCTACGACTGCGACGCCACCAGCGACGCCGCCCCCGACCGGAGGCCGGCATGAGCGCGGCCCAACATGGCCGCTGTCTCTGCGGGGCTGTCACTGTCGAGGCGGTGCTGTCGGACGAGATGGGCGCGTGTTTCTGCGATATGTGCGTGCGGTGGAGCGGGTCGGCGATGATCGGGGTGGATGCCGAGGCCGACACGGTCGTGGTGACGGGGCCGGTCAAGACTTACCGGTCATCCCCCTTCGCCGAGCGGGCCTGGTGCGATGTCTGCGGGTCGAACTTGTGGATTCGCGACGATGGCAAGCAGTACGAGCTGATGCCCGGGCTTTTTGCCAATGCCGGTGGGGCGCGGTTAACCCATGTCGTCTATGCGGACCGCGCGCCGGATGGATGGAATTACGCGGGCGACCTGAAACGGGTCAGCGCGCAGGACTACGAGACAAGCAACCCGTTCGTTCCCGAGGGAGATACGCCATGACCAAATACGACGAAACCTGGGTCCGGGAAGAGGAAGCCAAGCGCAAGTGGATGGCCGAGAACGGCCTCTACCGCGAGGAGGACGAGCATTCGTCCTGCGGGGTCGGTCTTGTGGTCTCGGTCGACGGCAAGGCGAGCCGGGGCGTGGTGGTCGCGGGCATCAAGGCGCTGCGGGCGGTCTGGCACCGGGGCGCGGTGGACGCGGATGGCAAGACCGGCGACGGGGCGG
>JAGRMS010000145.1 GCA_020441135.1 Pseudooceanicola sp. | reverse complement strand
CTGAATGTCGCTGCTCACCTGACCTGCGTGAACGCGACGCGGGCCGAGACGCTGGGCATCGCGAAGGGCTTCGCCGAGGCGGGTGTAAAGGAGATCGTCGCGCTGCGGGGCGATCCGCCGAAGGGCGCGGGCGGTTTCCGGGCGCATCCCGAGGGCTTCGCCAATTCGGTCGAGCTGATCGGCGCGCTGGCTGACACGGGCGATTTCACCATCCGCGTCGGAGCTTATCCCGACCCGCACCCCGAGGCGGCGAACGCACAGGCGGATATCGACTGGCTGAAGGCCAAGCTGGATGCGGGCGCCACCGAGGCGCTGACGCAGTTCTTCTTCGAGGCCGAGACCTTCCTGCGGTTCCGCGATGCCTGCGCCAAGGCCGGGATCGACAAGGCGATCACGCCGGGCATCCTGCCGATCGAGAACTGGACCGGCGCGGCGCGCTTTGCGCGGCGTTGCGGCGCGCATGTTCCGGCCTGGCTGGAGGAAGCCTTCGAGAAGGCGATCCGCGACGACCGGCACGACCTGCTGGCCACCTCGGTCTGCACCGAGCTTTGCACCGACCTGCTGGCCGAGGGCGTCGAGGCGCTGCATTTCTACACCCTGAACCGCCCCGAGATGACCCGCGACGTCTGCCACGCGCTGGGGATCACGCCGCGCGTGCGGCTCGAAAAGGTCGCCTGAAACGGCCGCGGGGGCGCGGGGCGACAGCCCCCGCGCCCCTCAGGGCGACGCGCATCGCGCGGCGCAACCAATCGCGATTTCGTGACGTTACCTCTGCTGCGGGACAGGTCGGAGGAGCGAGCACATGGCCAGCGAACCTTTTTACGGGCTCGACAACTATCATCTCTTGCTGGCGGTCATGGGGGTGGTCATCATCCTCGCCCGCTGGATTCCCCGGCTGGTGTCGGATCGCGAACCGGCCGCTGCGCCGCTGCTGCTGATCTTCGGCGCGACCTTTGGGTTGATGCTGCCCGAGGTGCAGTTGCTGCCGGACCCGCGTGAACAGCCGCGCCCTTGGGAGCTGGTCAGCGAACTCGCCGTGATCGTGGCGCTGTTCGGGTCGGGGATGCGGATCGACGACCTGCGCAACTGGGCGATGTGGAAGCCGACATTCCGGATGCTGGTGGTGGCGATGCCGCTGACCATCGCGGCGCTGGCGCTACTGGGGATGAGCCTGGTTGGCATGACCATCGCCGGGGCGATCCTGCTGGGCGCCGTGCTGGCGCCGACCGATCCGGTACTGGCCTCGGACGTGCAGGTCGGCCCGCCGCAGGAGGGCGAGGAGCATCCGGTGCGCTTCACCCTGACCACCGAGGCGGCGCTGAACGACGGGCTGGCCTTTCCCTTCGTATACCTAGGGCTGATCATCGCGGCGCAGGGCTTTGCGCCGCGTGACTGGCTGGCAGAGTGGCTATTGCTGGATGTGCTCTATCGCATCGTCATTGGTGGCGCGATGGGCTGGCTGGGCGGGCGGGCGCTGGGCTACGTCCTGTTCCGCCTGCCCCGCGATGCGGCGCTGGCGGAAACCGGGTCGGGCGTGATCGCCATCGCGGGCGTCCTGCTCTGCTACGGCTCGACCGAACTAGTCGAAGGCTACGGGTTCATCGCCGTGGCCGTTCTGGGACTGACCCTGCGCCGGGTCGAGCAGGATCACCACTTTCACGTCCGTCTGCACGATTTCTCGGAGTCGGTCGAACATGCCCTGACCGCCGGGCTGCTGGTGGCGCTGGGCGCGATGCTGCCAGTTCTGTTTGCCGATCTCGCCTGGTCGCATGTGGCGATTGCCTTGCTGCTGCTGGTCGTCATCCGCCCGCTGTCGGGCTGGATCGCGCTGGGCGGGTTGGGGATGGACCGCGCCGACCGGGGGATCGTATCGGTCTACGGGGTGCGCGGGATCGGGTCGATCTATTACCTCTGCTATGCCGGGTCGCACATGGAGTTCGTGGACGAATCCCATCTGTGGTCGCTGGTGGCGCTGGTGATCCTGACCTCGACCATCCTGCACGGCTTTAGCGTCGGCTGGGCAATGACACGGGCGAGCAAGTAGCTACTGCGCCATCTGGACCAGGCGAAAGCTCAGCGCCTCTGCGATCTGGGGGCGGCGCACTTGCGCCTCGCCCGAGAGGTCCGCGATGGTGCGCGCGACGCGCAGGACGCGGTGGTAGCCACGGGCGGAGAGGCCGAAGCGTTCGGCGACCTTGACCAGAAGGGCGCGCCCTTCCTCGTCCGGGGCGGCGACCTGTTCCAGCAGTTCGCCCTCGGCGTCGGCGTTCTGGAAGGCCTCCGGTTTGTCGGCGTAGCGGTGCGCCTGCACCTCGCGGGCGGCGGCGACGCGGGCTGCGACGGCGGCAGATGTATCGCCGGAGGCGGGCAGGTCGAGGTCGCAGAAGGCCACCGGCGGCACGTCGATGCGCAGGTCGAAGCGGTCCATCAGCGGGCCTGAGATACGGCCGAGGTAATCCTCGCCGCAGGCGGGCACACGGGCGCAGGCGCGGGCCGGGTCGCTGAGATAGCCGCATTTGCAGGGGTTGGCGGCGGCCACCAGCATGAAGCGGCAGGGATAGCGGACATGGGCATTGGCACGGGCGACGACGACCTCGCCGGTTTCGATCGGCTGGCGCAGGGTTTCGAGCACGGCGCGCGGAAATTCGGGGAATTCGTCCATGAACAGGACGCCGTTGTGGGCAAGGCTGATCT
>JAGRMS010000144.1 GCA_020441135.1 Pseudooceanicola sp. | reverse complement strand
GGCAGGACCAGCGGCAGCATGATGAAGCCGACGATGGGTTGCTTGGCGGGAAAGCGATAGCGCGCGATGGCGCGGGCGGCGCAGGCGCCGAGCAGGGTGGCGAGGACCGAGGTGCAGATCCCGACGATCAGGCTGTTTTCCACCGCCTGGTGCAGCGCGTCGGTCTCCCACAGCACGCGGAACCATTCGGTGGTGAAGCCCGCCAGCGGGAAGGCGATGATGGTGGCATCGTTGAAGGCGAAGAGCGGCAGCAGCACAACGGGGGCATAGAGGAAGATCATGTAGAGGACGGCATAGACCGCCAGCCCGCGCCCCTTGCCCCTCATTTCACCCGGCCCCCGAGCTTGCGTCCTACAAGGTAGATCACCAGCGCCAACAGCCCGACGATCAGCATGGCCGACACCGCCAGCGCCGCGCCAAGCGGGCGGTTGTTGGCCTTGCCGAACTGGGTCTGGATCATGTTGGCGATCATCAGCCCGTCGGTGCCGCCGACCTGCTGCGGCGTGATGTAGTCGCCCACCGTCGGGATCAGCACGATCAGGATGGCCGCGATCACGCCGGGCATCGCCAGCGGCAGGGTCACACGGAAGAAGCGGCGCACGGGGCCGTCGCCCAGATCTTCGGCAGCCTCCAGCAAGGAGCGGTCGATCTTTTCCAGCGCGACGAAGATCGGCAGGATCGCGAAGGGCGCCCAGGCGTGGGCCAGCGTGATGACCACGGCGTTCAGGTTGTAGAGGATGAAGGTCAGCGGCTGTTCGATGAGCCCGAGTCCCTTCAGGCCCGAGTTCAGCACGCCGTTATAGCCGAGGATCACCTTCCACAGGAACACGCGCAGCAGGTAGCTGGTCCAGAACGGAATAGTAATCAGGAACAGCCAAAGCGCCTTGCGGCGGGTGACGTGGAAGGACAGGAAATAGGCCACCGGAAAGGCCAGCAGCACCGTCACCACCGTGACGACGACGGAGATATACAGCGAGCGCGCCATCAGCACGCGGTAGATCGGCTCGCTCCACGCCTTGCGGTAGTTGTCGAGCGTGAAGGTGGTGTCGATGTCGAGGTAGGTCTGCGTCCAGAAGCTGAAGGTCAGCACCATCGCCAGCGGTGCCGCCAGCATCAGCAGGGCATAAAGCAGCGTCGGAGAGATAAGCAGAAGGCCCTGCCGGGCCTGGCCGTCTGTGGTCAACTGGACAGCCCCCGGCAGGTGTATCTCATCCGCGACTGTCCCCGGCGCGCAGCAGCAGGGCGTTCACCTCGGCCAGGCGGCCGTATTCCGGCTCGTCATGGTCGAGCACCGGGAAATGGCGGCGCAGCTCGTCGTGATAGCTTTTCACCCCGATCTCGAGGTCGGAAAGGATGACGCCGTCATAGCCGCTCGACTGCGCGGCCTCCCAGCTCCATTCGATCAACTGCTCGTCCTCTTTCCCCGTGATCCGGTCGATCCGCCTGCTGAGATAGCGCGCGGCGCGCAGGCGGCGGTCCTCGACCGGGTTGCGGTAGATCGCCCCCCGCTGGATCGTCTTACCATGGCCGTCCGGGAACTCGTTATAGAAAATCACCGAATCCGGGTAGATGCCGAAAGCCGTGTTCGGGAACAGCCCGATGTAGAGCCAGGCGCGCTTGTGCTCGGCGTCGAGGGTTTCGCGGTCGGGCAGGAGTTTCTTGTAGTTACGCACGCTCCAGAGCGTGCTGCGATCCTCGCGGAAGGGCGCGAACGACCGGCTGGCACCGCCCTGGAAGGGTTCGTCGGCGTAATTGCCGCCGAACAGGTCGTCGAGGCCCGGATGCGCCTTGGGGACGTGATAGCCTTCGTTGTCGACATCGCGCACGCACTTCCAGTTGGCGCGGATCTGTTCCTGCCAGAAGCCGCCGCCGTCGGGCAGCATGGCGGGGATGTCGTATTGCGCCAGTTCCTTGTCGAAGCGGGCCATGACCTTGGAAATCGCGGGTTGCGGGCCCGGCTTGAAGCGGACGAAGACGAAACCCTGCCAGATGTCCGTCTCCAGTGGTTTCAGGCCCCATTCGACAGGATCGAGGTCCGGCAGGCTGTTCGGCTGCGAGGCGCCGCGCAGGGTGCCGTCGAGGTTGTAGACCCAGCCGTGGAACGGGCAGATGATCGACGAACGGCAATGGCCGCGGTCGTCGGCCACCACGCGGCTGCCGCGGTGGCGGCAGAGGTTGTGGAAGGCGCGCACTTCGCCATCCTTGCCGCGCACCACCAGCGCGCGCTCGCCGACGAAGTCCACGGCGATGTAATCGCCCGGCTCACCCAGGTCTCCGACATGGCAGACCAGCTGCCAGTGACAGCGGAACAGCGCCTCCTTCTCGGCTTCGAGGAGGTCGTCGGAGAAATAGCTCCAGGCGGGCAGGCCGCTGCGGTCCCAGTCGTTCGACAGGGGGGCGGTTGCGGATTTGGGCATGGTCGTCGCTTTCGGTCGGTTGCGCCTGTCTAGCAAATGTTATTTGAACGCTCAATCAAAAATTGCGCGTGTTGGGCGGCTGCGGGGCCGGGAATCATCCCACGGCGGGCTGAACAGGCGATGAAGGCGCGGCGTTTTTGCTCTGGTGCAGTTGCGGCGGGCGCGGCAATATCGCGCCATGACACAACCCTGCATCATCTGCGTCGCCATCACCGGCTCGCTTCCCACCAAGGCCAACAACCCGGCCGTTCCGATCACCGTCACCGAGCAGGTGGAAAGCACGCAGGAGGCCTTCGAGGCCGGCGCGACCATCTGCCATGCGCATGTGCGCAACGACGACCAGACCCCGTCGTCCGACCCGGAAAAGTTCGCGCGGCTGAAGGAGGGGCTGGACAAGCATTGCCCCGGGATGATCCAGCAGTTCTCGACCGGCGGCCGGTCGGGGGCGGGGAAGACGCGCGGGGGCATGCTGCCGCTCAGGCCCGATATGGCGTCGCTGTCGGTGGGGTCGAACAACTTCCCGACGCGGGTCTACGAGAACCCGCCCGACCTGGTCGACTGGCTGGCGGGCGAGATGAAATCGCATGAGATCAAACCCGAGATCGAGGCCTTCGACCTGTCGCACATCTTCAAGGCCCACGAGATGCAGCAGGACGGGCGGCTGGTCGGCACGCCCTACGTCCAGTTCGTCATGGGCGTGAAGAACGCGATGCCGGTGGACCGCGAGGTCTTCGATTTCTACATCCACACGGTCAGGCGCCTGTTCGGCGAGACCGCGCCCTGGTGCGCGGCGGGGATCGGGGCGAAGCAGTATCTGCTGAACGACTGGGCGATCTCCTCGGGCGGGCACGCGCGCACCGGGCTCGAGGACAACGTGCGGCTCGACAAGGACCGCCTCGCGCCCTCGAACGCAGCGCTGGTCAAACGCGCGGCGGAGCTCTGCGAGAAATACGAGCGCCCCGTGGCCGACTGGCAAACCGCGCGAAAGATCCTCGGGTTGCGGGCGGCCTGACGCGCCGCCACGCCCCATCTTCCATTTGCTCCAAATATCCCCGCGCGGCGCGCAACGCGCGGCACGCGCGTCCCGCAACGCTACCTCACGCGCGACGCCGATCAGAGCGTAGGGCGGGGTTTACCCCGCCGCCTCAACTCCCGGCGAAGGCGAATATCTCGGCCCGGTCCATCCCGACCAGCTTCGCCGTGTCGATCAGCTGCGTCCAGGTGCCGCTGTCCACCGGGATCTCCAGCGCGCGGGCCTTGCGGGCGTGGCGCTCGGGGTCGCCGGGCACCATCACCTCGACCACGCCGGGGGCGGGCGGGCTGGACTTGACCCAGGCCGTATAGGCGTCGAGATCACCGAAAAACGCCTCGGCGCCGCCAAAGACGTTTGGGTCGATCAGGATCGCCAGCATGTTGTTGACGATGCGGCTGTCGACCACGCGCTCGGGCAGGTAGGCGCCGCCGCCGCTGAACGAGCCGCCGAGAAGGTCTGCGAGCATGGCAAGGCCAAAGCCCTTGTGCGCCCCGAAGGTGGTCAGCGCGCCCTGTGGCTCCTCGAACATCACCGTCGGGTCATCGGTCTCGCGCCCCTCGGCGTCGATCAGCGAGCCCCAGGGCACCTTCTTGCCGGAGAGGTACGCCACCCGCGCCTTGCCGTGGGCGATGGTGCTGGTGGCCATGTCGAGCACGGTCATCGGCGTCTTGTCGGTGGCCGGGATCGCCGTGCAATAGGGATTGGTCGCAAACCGCGCGGCGCTGCCGCCGAAGGGGGCGACCAGGGCGTTGGGCGACAGCACGTTGACGTAGTGGATCGAGATGAAGCCGGCGCTGGCCGCCATCTCGCCCCAGTCGCCGATGCGGCCGATGTGGAAGGAGTTCCTGAGCGACAGGAGCGCGAAGTGGTTTTCGCGGGCCTTTGCGATGGCCAGCTCCATCGCCTCTTCGGTGATGACATGGCCAAAACCGAAGTGGCCGTCGACCTGAAGGAACGGCCCCTTGTCGCTGAGCACCTCAAGCCTGGCCTCCGGGTTCAGCTGCCCGGCGCGGATGCCCTCGACGTATTTCGGCACCATGCCGACACCGTGGCTGTCGTGCCCGGTCAGGTTGGCGATCACCAGCCGGTCGGCGACCTTCGCGGCATGGGCGGGCTGGCCCGAGGCGCGCGAGAGGATCTCGGTCGCGAAGCGGCGGAGGGAATCGGGGGCGATCTGCATGGGCGGTTTCCTGGAAGTGGCACATTCGCGCGCACTCTGGCCAGCGACGCGCCCCCGCGTCAACCGGCGCAGGGTAGGGGATCCCTGACCTTGCGTCACGCGATGTTGCGGAGAGGGCAACAAAGACTCGGCGACTTGACTGAAAGTTGCGCAATATCAGGGGCGCTGGCACAAAAATTTCCTTTACAAGCCGCGGCCCTGCCCGCAGTCTTTATGAATATTTTTGTAACCATTCCCGGGGCCATTCCCGTGCCGCTGCTCTTCGCCCTCCTATTCTTTGGCTTCGTCGCGCTGGGCGAGACTCTGCGAAAAGGCGTGTTCGGCATGAATCCCACCGAGGTCGACGGCATCCTGCGCGCCGCTCTGCTGCTTTGTGCGCTCGCGATCCTGCGAGGCGATGTGGTGCATCTGCTGCGTCCGGCTCGCGAGACGCTTTACGGCGGCGCGCGGCTGCGCTGGACCTGGGGCCGGACGGCGGCGGGGCTGGCGCTGGGGCCGGTGCTGCTGGGGATTCCGCTGGTTTACGGGGCCATCACCGGGGCTGGCCAGGTCCAGGCGGTCGACCCCGAGACGCTGCTGCGCGCCGTTCTGGTGCAGGTCGGACTGGTCATCGGGGCCGAACTGTTCCTGCGCGAGGCGGCAGTGAAGGCCTTTGCAGGGCATGGGGTGGCGATGCTGCTGGCCTCGGTCCTGGCGACCTTCGTGCTGCACATGCCGCAGGGCGTGCCGGTGGCGATGATGGCGGCCGGGGCGGGGGCCTTCTGGCTGGCGCTGCGGCTGGCGGGGGTGAACATCCTCGCCGTCGCGCTGGTTCATGCCGTGGTGGTCGCGGGGCAGAATCAGGTGATTCCCCTATCCGTCGAAGGCGCGGAAGCGTGGCAGTATGCAACCTGGTTCACAGTCGCTGCGGTCGGACTGGCGTTTATTGCCGCCATGACCGGACCGCAACGCAGAGAGGGATTGTATGCCTGACGGAAACCTCGAGCCCCTGACGCCGCAGGCCGTGACGGCAATCAAGCCGTCCCGCTACACGGTGCTGGTTCCGATCGTCGGCAACCGGCACCTGGCCTATAACACCGTCTCGCAATCCTTCTCGGTCTGGGACGCCGATGACATGGCGCAGTGGGGCGCGCTGGTGGCCAGGGGCTCGATGCCCTTCGGCAAGGCCTGGCGCGGGTTCACGCAGGGCGGCTATGTCGTCAACGCCGCGACGGACGAGATGGAGCAGGTGAAAGCCTCTTACGAGCGCGCGCGGTTCAACGACAGCCACATGATGGTGACGATCGCGCCGACGCTGTCCTGCAACTTCGGCTGTCACTACTGCTTCCAGGGCCTCGACAAGCCGCTGACGCGGATGACGCCGACGGTGCGCGCGGCGACCAAGGACTGGCTGCTGCGCCAGCTGGAAGGGCGGCGGAGTTTCCACCTGACCTGGTATGGCGGCGAGCCGCTGATGGATCAGGAGACGATCTGGGACGTGTCCGCCGAGGCGATTGCCTACTGCGATGCGAACGGGATCAAATACACCTCGATGATGATCTCGAACGGTTACAAGATGACCGTGGATGTCGCCGAAAAGCTGCGCAAGGCGCGCGTCGCCCGTGTGCAGATCACCATCGACGGCGATGCCGAGACCCATGACAGCCGCCGCCACCTGACCTCGGGTCGCGGGACGTTCGCGAAGATCATCGACAACATCAAGGCGGTGACGGCGAGGAAGCTGCTGAAGGTCTCGGTGCGGGTGAACATCGACGGCACCAATGAATCCGAGGCGATGGCGCTGCTCGACGTGCTCCGGGGCGAGAGGCTTGGCATTCACAACGGCGTCTCGGTCTATTTCGCGCCGGTGGAAAGCGTGGCCGAGAACGCAACCGGCTGCGACAGCTGCCTGTCCAAGACCGACTATGCCGAGGTCGAAAGCCGCCTGCACACCGCCGCCTTCGAGAAGGGGCTGATGGCGCTGCCGAAGATGCCCAAGTTCCTGGGCCTCTGCACGGCGGTGAAGCCCAACTCCTACGTGGTCGTCCCGAACGGCGATCTGCACAAGTGCTGGGACACGGTGATGGACCCCGCCCTGCGCGTCGGCAGCGTGGTCTCTGCGCCGCGCCGGTCCGATGCGCGCACCAACCACATGTGGACCGAGTGGTCGCCCTTCGACAACCCGGTCTGCACCGGCTGCAAGCTGCTGCCCGCCTGCGGCGGCGCCTGCGCGTTCAAGTTCGTTCACAACGATTATGCCTCGGGCGAGACCGGCAAGCTGCCGTGCCCGAGCCTGAAATTCAACATGGCCGAGCAGCTGTTCCTTCGGGCGAAAGCCCGCGGGTTCGTCAGCGATGACGACTGGGATCAGAACAACAGCCCAACGGTCAGGGATGGTGGATTGCTCACAGGGAATCGACACACGTTTGATTCCATTCAGGCGATCCACGGTGCGCTGCATTTTCCGCAGGCCGCACACTCCTGAGCATCGGGGTCCGATTGTGGGCCCTTCCGGCAGGGGGCGATTGATTTCGCCCCGGCAGAAGAAGGTGAATTGTTATGACCATTTTCGATCAGTGCGCGTTTTATGCGTGTCTGTCGGGTTCACTTGAGAAGGCCGCCATTGCCGGGCGTGCCATTCCCGTTTCGGCCCTGGGCCAAGGCGGGCCTTTCGTCGATCCAGCCTCCGGCACCTCCGCAAGATTTGCGGCAGACCACGGGGCGGACGCGGCGGATGCACACCTCACCAGCAAACACCGGGAGCCGTTCGCGCGGCCAACCCCGGATTCTCAACGGACAGGATTGTTCGGCGGCGTGACCGCGGCGTCCTGCAACCTGATGACAGGAGTTTCACCATGACCATTCTTTCCCGCCTGCTTGGCACCGCGATCTCGGCAGATTTCGCTGCGGACGAGACGATCTTGCCTTTGACGGCCCTCGAAGCGGCCACGATCTCTGGCGGTATGCCCGCCCCGGACGTGGAGCAGGCCGAGGATTCCGGCAACGAGGGCGACGAGGGCGACGAGGGCCAGGAAGACGACGAGGGCGATGAGGGCGATGAAGCCGATGAAGGCGATGAAGGCGACGAGAACAACGAGAACGACGAAGGCAACGAGAACGACGAGGACGACGAAGGCGACGAGGTGAACGAAGGCAACGAGGACGACGAAGGCGACGAGGGCGACGAGGGCGACGAGAACGACGAAGGCAACGAGAGCAACGAGGGCGACGAAGGCAACGAGAACGACGAAGCCAACGAAGGCGACGAAGGCGACGAGAACAACGAGGGCGA
>JAGRMS010000143.1 GCA_020441135.1 Pseudooceanicola sp. | reverse complement strand
ATCATGCTGCCGCTGGTCCTGCCCGAAATCATGGTCGCCGTCGCCCTGCTGGTTCTGCTGGTGCAGCTGGGGCTGAACCTGTCGCTCTGGACCGTGATCGGCGGCCATGTCCTGATCTGCGTCCCCTTCGCCATCGCCATCCTCAGCTCTGCCTTCCAGGGGCTGGACCAGAGCCTTGAGGAAGCCTCCTTCGACCTTGGCGAGACCCGCTGGGGCACCTTCCGGCGGGTGATCTTCCCGCTGGTGCTGCCCGGCGTGATCTCGTCCCTGCTGATCTGCTTCACCATCTCGCTGGACGAATTCATCATCGCCTTCTTCCTGACCGGCACCGACGTTACCCTGCCGGTCTATATCTGGAGCCAGCTGCGCTTCCCCTCCAAGCTGCCTTCGATCATGGCGCTGGGGACGATCCTGCTGGTGCTTTCCGTCACCCTGTTGGTCGTGGCCGAAGTGTTCCGCCGCCGCGCCGCCCGCCGCCAGGGGCTGGACCCCGCCGCCTCCGGAGGATTCCTGTGACCGACCGCCCGATCATCGAACTGAAAGGCGTGTCGAAACGCTTCGGCTTCGTCGAGGCCCTGAAACGGGTCGACACCACCATCCGCGAAGGCGAATTCTTCTCGCTCCTCGGCCCTTCGGGGTGCGGCAAGACCACGCTCCTGCGGATGATCGCGGGCTTCGAATCCCCGACCGAAGGCGAGATCCTCATCGACGGCAAGCCGATGAAGAACATCCCCGCCAACCGCCGCCCGACCAACATGGTGTTCCAGTCCTACGCCATCTTCCCGCACCTGAACGTCGCCGAAAACGTCGGCTACGGCCTGAAGCGTTTGCGCCTGTCGCGCGACGACCACCGCAAGGCGGTGGAGAACGCGCTCGATATGGTCGATCTCAAGGGCTACGGCGCCCGTGCCGCGCACGAGCTGTCAGGCGGACAGCGCCAGCGCGTCGCCCTCGCCCGCGCGCTGGTGATGCGCCCCAAGGTGGTGCTGCTCGACGAACCGCTCTCGGCGCTCGACAAGAAGCTGCGCGAACAGATGCAGGTGGAACTGCGGCAGTTGCAGCAATCCATCGGCATCACCTTCATCCTCGTCACCCACGACCAGGAAGAGGCGCTGATCATGTCCGACCGCATCGCCGTCATGTTCGAGGGCAACATCGCCCAGATCGACACGCCGGAACGGCTCTACCGCCGCCCGGTCAACAGGCGCGTCGCCTCCTTCATCGGGGTGATGAACTTCCTCGACGCCCGCGCCACCGCCAGCGAACGCGGCCTGTCCCTTGAAATCCCGGCGCTCGGGTCGGTGCAGGTGCCCCCTTCGGCCATTCCTGACGGCCTCGACCCCGCCAGCGTCGAAACCATCGGCGTGCGCCCCGAGATGCTGACGTTGCTGGTCGCGCCCTCCGAACGGGCCGAGAAGATCACCGAGGGCACCGTCACCGGGTCGTCCTACTATGGCGACATGACCTATTACACCGTCGCCCTGCCCAACACCGACACGCCCGTCACCCTGTCGATGCGCAATACCGCCGGACGTTCGGTCCTGCCCCCCGGCAGCCCGGTCCGCGTCGGCTGGGGCGCCGAATCCATCGTCCTGTTCCGGTAAGCGCCATGTCCGACAGCGAATACCTTTACGACGACCTGCACATCGCCTTCCTCGAAGACCTCTGGGGCGAGGGATACCTCTCCCCCGGCGGCGCGGAAGAGGCCGCGCGCGTGCTCGACGGGCTTGACGTAAAGGGCAAGCGCATCCTCGACATCGGCTGCGGCTCGGGCGCCATCGCCGTCATGCTGGTCCGCGACCTCGGCGCGGCGCATGTGACGGGAATCGACGTCGAATCCCCGGTCTGCGCCGCCGCCACCAGCCGCGCCGAACAGGCAGGGCTTTCCGACCGCATCACCATCCGCGAAGTCACCCCCGGCCCGTTCGGCTTCCCCGACGCCAGCTTCGACATCGTCTATTCCAAGGATTCGATCATCCACATCCCTGACAAGGAAGCCCTCGCCTCCGAAGTCTTCCGCATCCTGAAACCCGGCGGCTGGTTCGCCGCCTCCGACTGGCTGATCGCCCACGACGACACCCCCAGCCCCGAAATGCAGGCCTACATCAAGGCCGAGGCGCTCGATTTCGCCATGGCCTCACCCGCCCGCTACCGCCGTGCGCTGGATCGGGCGGGCTTCACCGATATCGCGCTGAACAACCGCAACCCCTGGTACCGCGTCGTCGCCCGAGACGAGCTGGCCCGCCTCTCCGGCCCCGACAACGCCCGTCTCTCCGCCACCTACGGCGCCGGTTTCATCGCGAGCCAGATCGCCACCTGGCAGGCGATGACGGCCGTGCTCGACAGCGGCGAACACTGCCCCCACCACCTGCGCGGCCGGCGGCCATTCTGACGCTTGCCAGAATGCCACGCGCGGCGCTACCGTCGGCTTGAAGGTCGATCACCCGGCCACCTCATTTCCGGCGGGACGATGCGGCCCTTGTCGCAGGCTCTGTTCTCCGGATCTTTCCCATGACCATCACCGTCAAGACCAGCATTGCCAAACCCGCCAAGTCCACCGTCAATGTCGCCGCCAGCGACAGCGAAAAGCTGATTGCCGCGCTCGACAAGCTGAAAGGCTGGGCAAAATACACGCCCAACCTCTCTGTCACGCCGAAATACGGCAAGGACAAGAAGATGAGCGACTGCACCATCGCCGCCAAGCCGACGACCAAGGTGCCGAAGTGGAGCGACTATTCCAGGAACACCAAGGACCGCCAGGCAGAATGGGACAAGATGTTTCCCAAGCTCGAGAAATACCTCGACAACCACCACGACAAGCTGACCAAGGCGATCGAGAAGGCCGCCAAGGAGCTCGAGAAGGAGGACTTTGAAAAATCCGATTTCGACAAGTGGTGGAAAACCAAGAAGACCGAACTGGAAGACGTCAGCAAGGACTACGCCTCCAAGACCTCCGACGGCACTTCCGAAGGCGTCTCGCTCGACGTGATCGACCCCGATCCGGTCGAGGTGGCCACCGACATCAAGTCGCCCTCGACCACCCAGTACGCG
The DNA here is from genome assembly GCA_020441135.1 of Pseudooceanicola sp. Lineage (GTDB taxonomy): Bacteria > Pseudomonadota > Alphaproteobacteria > Rhodobacterales > Rhodobacteraceae > Seohaeicola_A. The sequence continues at coordinate 9,226 of JAGRMS010000143.1, read as the reverse complement.
GTCTCGGGCAAGTCCATCAAGGGCGTCTACGACGCGCTCGCCAAACGCAAGTTCTGGGGCCGCTACCGTTCGAACGGCTCGGCCAAGATGGAGTTCGCCTACGACGGCTGCCTCAAGAAGATCACCGTCAAGGCCGCGCCGGTCATCACCATGCCGAAGTGGGCGGAATACTCGAAGATGACCAAGGAACAGAAGGCGGAGTGGGACAAGATGTGGGGGCTTCTGAACACCCACGAGAACAACCACCACGACATCTTCACCAAGGGGATGAAAACGCTGCTCGACAACATCGAACCGCTGAAACAGAAAGAGGCGAACACCTACTGGACCGATGAGAACAAGACGATCCAGGACGCCCAGGACACCTACGATACCTCCTCGGCCCATGGCGTCAACGAGGGCGTCTCGCTCGACGCCAGCGTCGATCCCTGAAACGGAAAAGGGGGCGCACCACGCCCTCTCGCTTCTTCTCTTTCCAAATACCTCCGGGGGGAGTCGCCGCAGGCGACCGGGGGGCAGCGCCCCCCGCCACCTGGCCGGTCAGAACCCGGCCTTGATCAGCTCGAACTCGGCGATCATCTTCTCGCGCAGCTCGGCCGGCACCGGCCCCTGCCACAGCGTCCCCGCGCGCAGGTTCTCGCTGGTCTCGAGGCCGACCGCTGCCAGATCCTCGCTGCTGATCTTGGCCATCTCGGTGGCGTTCGCCAGCCCGTAGCCCCAGTTGTTGACGATGTAATCCACCGTCCGCGGCTCCAGCCAGGGGTTCACGAAGTCATAGAACTTCTCTTCCGACCCCGGCGCATTGGCCAGCCGCGCATAGCCGCAGACCCAGCTGGACGACCCCTCCTTGGTGTCCCGCTTCATCGCGATCGGGTGGCCCTCGCCGTTCATCGTCCAGGCCGTCTCGTTCCAGGCCCAGGCGAGGTAGACCTCGCCCGACTGCATCAGCTGCGCCAGCGACGCCCCGTCGGTCCAGTAGGTGCGCACGTTCTTGTGGACCGCCCGCAGGAAGTCGGACGCCGCCTTGAACTGTTCGTCCGTCGCCGTCGACCAGTCCTTGACGCCCACGGCGAGGAAGCCCAGCGCATAGGCGTCGTCGACGTTGTCGGGCAGCGACACCCGGCCCTGGTGCTTGGGGTCGGCGAAGGATTGCAGCGTCGCCGCCTCTTCCGCCGGGAACAACTCGGTGTTGTAGGTCAGGCCCGTGTTGCCCCAGTCCAGCGGGATGAAGTAATACTGGCCATCCTTCTGATAGGCCGGAATGTCGCGGAACGACTTGTCGAGATCGTCCCAGGCGGTGATCTTCGACGTATCGAGCGGTGCCAGCAGCCCCGCCTCGATCCACTTCGGCACCGACTGCGAGCAGGGATGCACCGCATCCGCCTGGAAGCCCGAGCGCAGTTTCTGGAACGCCTCTTCCTCGTCGCTGAAAAAGGCGAAGGTCGGCGCGTCGCCATACTTGTCGCTGTAGCTGACGTAGAACTCCGGATCCTCGTACCCCGCCCAGTCGAACACGATCAACTCGGGGTCGGCGGCCTGAGCGGCCCCAGTCAGCGCAAGGGCCAGCACCGAGGCGGTGGCAATCAGTCTCTTCATGGTCATCACTCCCTGTTGTTGTGCGGCCCTTGTGGGGTTCGTTGCCCCGGCCATCCCTGAAGTCGAAGGCTAAGCCCGCACCGGACTCAACTCAACAAGGTTGACGGGTCCGCGGTTGCCCGCAGGCCCGAGAAATTCTCAGATGCGCCCCTGCGCGGCGACCCTGGCGCTCACCTGCTCCAACGCGCGTTCCAGGATGTCGAACATCTCGTCGATCTGGTCCTTGGTGATAATCAACGGCGGCGAGAAGACCGCCATGTTGGCGAAGGGGCGCACCAGCAGCCCCATTTCCTCGCAGGCCTCGTCGATCATCTGGCCAAGCCGCTGTTCGGCGGCAAAGGTCGGCGCGATGCAGTCGACGCATCCAAGCAGGCCCATGCCCCGCGCATCGCCCACCAGCGGGAACTTGTCTTTCAGCGCCCGTAGTCGCCCCTGGAAATGCGGCGTGATCTCGCGAACATGCTTCAGAATGCCCTCGCGCTCGATGATCTCGATATTGGTCAGCGCCGCCACGCAGCTCACCGGATGCGCCGAATAGGTATAGCCGTTCGAGAACAGCGCCGGATCGTCCGGGTCATAGCACTCCTTCAGCACCGCGTCCGAGATGATGCAGGCCCCCAGCGGCAGATAGCCCGAGGTCAGCCCCTTGGCGCAGGTGATCATGTCGGGCTGGATGCCAAAGACCGCTTCCGAGGCGAACCAGTGGCCCAGCCGCCCGAACCCGGTGACAACCTCGTCCGAGATGTAAAGGATGTCGTGCGCGCGGCAGATGTCGAAGGTCCGCTTGTGATACCCCGGCGGCGGCACGATCACCCCGCCCGAGGACAGGATCGGTTCCGCGATGAAGGCGCCGATCTTGTCGGCCCCCACCTCGGCAATCAGCCGTTCCAGGTCGGCGATCTTCTCGTCGCACCAGTCCTCGACGCTCATGCCCTTGGGCCGGCGGTAGGGATTGACGTCCGGCAGGAAACGCACCAGCCGCTTCTCGGTGTCAAAACGGTTCTTCTCCCGCTCCTTCCCCGTCACCGAATGGGCCAGGTAGGTCGAGCCGTGATAGGCTTTCTCGCGGGAAATCACGATCTTCTTCCCGGGCCGGCCCAGCCGGTTGTTCATGAAATGCATGGTGCGGATCGCCGTATCCACCGCCGTCGAGCCGCCGGTGGTGAAGAAGACGTTGTTCAGATCGCCCGGCGCCATCTCGGCCAGCTTCTTGGCCAGCACGGCCGAAGGCTCCGTCGTGTTGGTGAAAGGCGAGGTATAGGGCAGCCGCCGCACCTGCGCGGCAATCGCCTCGGCCATCTCGTCACGCCCGTAACCGATCTGGACGCACCACATGCCGCCGGGGCCGTCGATGAACCGCCGCCCCTCGCCGTCCCACAGGTAGATGCCGTCGGCGGTATCGACCAGCATCGAGTCATAGCCCTCCCAGTCCTTCATCGAGGCCCAGGGATGCAGCTGATGCGCGCGGTCCCATTCCAGCAACGTCTCGTTGCTCGGTTCGTTCGGCAACTGTGCCGGATCGTGGATATTCACGTCTTGTCCTTTCAAGGTCAGAACAGCCCCGGCGGTGTCGCCCGCGCCCGGTCGTTCCGGAAAAATGGCTGCGTCTGCACCGTCACCCGCTCCAGCCGGCGTTCCCAAGTGCCTTCCGCGTTCACGTAGATTTCGGCCCAGAGGTCATCCGCTACATCGGCGCCGAATGGCGCGCGAAGCTCTGCCAGAGCAATGTTGCGCTTTGCCGTTGGGGACCAGACACCCGAGGTGACATGGCCGACCTCCTTCTTCCTGCGGTGATAGATCAGCGCGCCATCGGCGGGCTTGAACCCGCCCACGTCGAGCCTGACGAGTGAATACTGCGGCTTATCCCGCAGCAGCGCGCGGCGGCCGTTGAAATGGCCCTTGGCGAAATCGACCATCCGGGAGAAACCCAGCTCGATGGGGCTGCGCCCCCTCCCCAGCCGGATCGCCGTATTCGCGGGCTGGAAATCGCTGCGCGCGGCGATGAACCCCGCCTCGATCCGCGCGATGTTCATCGCCTCGAACCCGATTGCGCGCAGCTGCCCCGCCCCGGCCTGCCACAGCCGGTCCCACAGCGCGCACGCCCTGGCCCAGCTGGTCCACAGCTCGTACCCCAGATCGCCGGTGAACCCGGTGCGCGAGATCTGCAACCCCGGCTCGAACTCCTGAATGTCGAACGGCTTCAACGCCCGCGCCGTGCCTAACCCCGCCGCCTGCAACACCGCGAAGCTCGTCGGCCCCTGCAACGCCAGCCCGGCAACCGTGTGGCTTTCGTCGGTGACGGTGACGTCGAACCCCCAAGCCGCATCGTCCAGCCAGCCCGCCATCGGCTCCTGGCAACACAGCCGCCAGTCGTCCAGTCCAAGCCGGAACAGCGTGCCATCGTCGATCAGCTTGCCGTCCTCGTCGCACCAGAGAACATAGGACACCCGGCCCAGGTGGACCTTGCGCACGTCCCGCGTCACCAGCCGGTTCAGCATCGCCCCGGCATCCGTCCCCCGGATGCGATACTTGTGCATCGGCGAGATATCGTAGAGCGTCGCCTGGTTGCGGATCGCGAAATACTCGAACTCCACGGTGTCGAGCACCGCCGGAGAGATGTAGCCCGCCCAATTGACCCAGGACTTCGCGCGGCTCAGCGCCTCCAACCGCGACTGGAACGGCGTCGGGATCAGGCCGATGGGCACCGCAGCGGGCCGGGTCTGAACGCGCGCGTCCATCACAGCACCCCGTCCGCCAAGACCTGCCCCGCCGCGTTGCGCCCCGGCAGGCCGGTCACGTCGCCGCCCGGATGCGCCGAGGCCCCGCAGAGATAGAGCCCGCCGACAGCCAGCCGGTACCGCGCATTCCCGGCGATGGGCCGCAGCGTCAGCACCTGGTCGAGGCCCATTTCCGCGTGGTGCCAGTGCCCGCCCGGAGCACCGGTCATCGCCGCAATGTCCGCAGGCGTCAGCACCTCGGTACCTGTCACCAGCGAAGCGAACCCCGGCGCGTAAGCCTCCACCGTCTCCGCCACCAGCGCCCCCAGAGCAGCGCGCCGGGCGTCCGTCCAGCCCTCGTAAGGCACATGCGTCGCAATCACCGACAGCCGCCCGTCCTCCAGCACCATCTCCAGCACCGGCGCCTTGGGCAATTCCCCATACTTCGCCGGGTTGAAACTCTGCTCCACCGCCGCTGCCGACGGCGCGACCACCAGCCGCGCGCCATGCTGCGCCTCGCTCAGCCCGGTGAACAAAGGCCGCCCTGACAGCGCGAAATTCACCTTCGCCGCGCTGCCCTTGGCGCGCATCCCCCGCGCCCGCCGCGCGGCTTCCACGTCGAAATGCGCGACCCCGGCCAGCAGCATCGTCTGGAGCGGCCCCGCGCTCGACAGCACCGCCTGTGCCGCGATTCGCACCCCGCCCTCGAGCTCCACGCCAACCGCCCGGTCGTCCTCCACGACAACCCGCGCCACCGGCACGCCGACGCGGATATCGCACCCCGCCGCGCGCGCCTTCTCCGCATAGGCCGCCGCCACCGCGCCCATGCTGCCCTCGGCCCGGAACACCCGGCCGCCCTGCCCCAGGCGATACATCAGCGAGAAAACTGTGCCCGGCGACCTCGGCCCCGCCCAGGCCCCGCGCACCGCATCCGCCGTCAACGCGCCCGCCAGCGGACCGTCGCCGATCTCGTCCAGCACGGTATCGAAGGCGTTCGACAGCACGACGCGCAGGAACTCCCGCATCTCGGCCTTGCCAAGCCGCTTCAGACCCAGCCCGACCTTGCCCAATCGCGCGATCTCGCGCAGCCCTTCCAGACTGGTCAACCCGCCCTCGAAACCCGGCGGCGGCGCTTCTGCCAGATGGGCCAGAACCCCCGCGAACCGCACCAGCCGCGCGTGCAGCGCCGCATAGGCCGCCGCATCGGGATGCGCCCCGCCATCGGCGTAAGCCGCCGACCCGCCCCGGATCGCGACATGCCGCCCGTCCCGCGCCAGCGACACGGTATCCACCTCGCTCAGATGCACGCCCAGCCGCCGCCGCTCGGCCTCCGAGAGGTTGTAGACCAGATGCGCCAGCCGACCGTCCGCCATCCCGCCGACGCCAGCCGACCGCTCCAACACGCAGACCCGCTTGCCCCGCGCGCCCAGTGCCGCTGCCGCCGCAAGCCCGTTGTGCCCGGCCCCGATCACGATGACGTCGAAGGTTTCCATCACGCCGCCCTCGCCGCGCGCTTCGCCCCGCGCCGCAGGATTTCCCGCGCCGCATTCGCCCCCGGTGCGGCCATCACCCCGCCGCCCGGATGCGCGGATGAGCCGACAAGAAACATCCCCTCAACCGGCGTCGCATAGTTCGCCCAGCCCGGCACCGGACGGTTGAACAGCAGCTGATCAAAGGTCAGCTCGCCCTGGAAGATGTTCCCCTCGGTCAGCCCAACCTCGCGCTCGATATCCAGCGGCGTGCGGATTTCGGCATGGACCACGCGCGAACGGATATCCGGTGCCGCCTGCTCGATCTTGTCGAACACGCACTCCGCCAGCGCCGTCCGCGCCGCGTCATCCCAATGCGAACCGCTGCGAACGCCACTCTTTTCAAGGTCATACGGGGCGTATTGCACAAACACCGTCATCATGTGCTTGCCCGGCGGCGCCATCGTCGGGTCGATCTGGCTCGGGATCAGCATGTCGAAATAGGGCTCGCGCGACCAGCGGCCCTCCTTCCAGTCGTCGTATGCCCTCTCCAGCTCCTCCAGCGAGGTGGACGCATGCAGGTCGCCCTTCAGGAACGGCGCACCTTCGGGCGCGGCCGGAAAGGACGGCATCGCGTCCAGCGCGATGTTCAGCTTGGCGGAAGAGCCGCGGATCTTGAACCGCTCCACCCCGCGCAGGAAATCCTCGGGCAGGTGCTTGCGGTCGGTATGTTCCAGGAACGTCCGCTTCACATCCATGTTCGACGCCACCACCGGCGCGAAGAACACGTCGCCATTGTCCAGCGCGACGCCCTTGACCCGCCCGTCCTTGACCAGAAAGCGATCCACCCCCGCTCCGGTGCGGATCACGCCCCCCGCCTCGGTCAAGCAATCGCCCAGCGCCTTGGAAATCGCCCCCATTCCGCCGCGCGCGAATCCCCAGGCCCCGATGGCCCCGTCCACGTCGCCCATGTAGTGATGCAGCAGCACATAGGCCGTGCCCGGCGAGTAGACGCCCAGCCCCGTGCCGATGATCCCCGACCCGGCCAGATGCGCCTTGATCAGCGGGCTGTGGAAATGTTCATCGAGGAAGTCGCCGATGGACATGGTCCAGAACCGCATCGTCTCGGCCAGTTCCCGCGCGCCGAGGCCATGCGCCCGTTTCACCAGGAACAACAGCTCCTGCAAGTCCCGCGCCTTCAGCGAGGTCGGGTCGGGTGCGTTGCGCAGCAGGAAGGGCCGGATGAAGCGGCACTGACGGATCACCGTCCGCGAGAAGCGGTCGTAGGCGTCCACGTCGCGCGGTTCGTGCCGGGCGATCTCGCGCCGCAGCGCGTCGTGGTCGGAGTAGTAGGCGAAGTAATCGCCACCCTTCGTGAAGGTGGCCCCGCCCTCGTAGGGGATCACCTGAAGCCCGAACCGCGGCAGGTCCAGGTCGCGCACGATCTCGCGCCGCAGGAGCGAGCAGACATACGAGCAGTTGGAATAGGTCCATCCCTCGTACAGCGACCGCGACACCGCCGCGCCGCCGATCCAGTCGTTCTTCTCGACCACTAGCACGCGCAACCCGGCGCGGGCCAGGTAACAGGCCGCCGTCAGCCCGTTGTGCCCTGCCCCGGCAATGATCGCGTCAAAGGAATCGTGGGTCGCCATGCCTGCCCCATGCGGTTTCGCCGCAGACTACCGGACTCCCGCGGCCCGGTAAAGTTTTTTGAGCGGTTAAACAAACAACCAATTGCTGACAGCGGCGTTCATATGTGGAAAACATCGCCAGAACCGCGATTTCGAGGTGCGACTCATGCCGATTGCCCCGACGGAACCTCCGCGACAACGGAAGGAACGCAAGCAGAACGCCGACAAGCGCCGCCGTCAGGTGCTCGACGCAACCTACCGCTCGATCGTTACCAACGGATTGCAGCGCACCACCCTTGCCACCGTGGCCGAAGAGGCCGGGCTGTCGCAGGGCGTGGCGGTCTTCTACTTCAAGTCGAAGAACGGCCTGTTATCCGAGGCGCTGCGCGACCTCTACATCACCTACGAGACGCACTGGCAGGACGCCATCGACGCCGCCGGGACGGATGCCGCCGCCCGGTTGATGGCCCTGGTCCGCGCGGATTTCGATCCGAAGATATGCAACGCGTCGATCCTGTCGGTCTGGTTCGCCTTCTGGGGCGAACAGAAGTTCACTCCGCAATACGGCGCGATCACCAGCGAATACGACGACAACCGCCTGCGCGCGATCCGCGACATCTGCGCCCATTTGCTGCCCGCCGATCCCGACCGCGCCCATGATATCGCCGACTGGGTGGACACGCTGACCGACGGCTACTGGCAGAACCTGCACCTGTTCCCGACGGTCTACACCAACGCCGGGGCGGAACGCTCGACGCTCCGGGCGCTGCGCGCGCTGCTGCCGGAGTTCGCGGACCGGTTGAATCCCGATTGAAGGGCCGGCGGGGCAAGCCCCGCCCTACGTGTGAGGCGACGGCCCGGCGACGCGCGGCGGTCTTCGGCCTCGATTTCGCGCACACTAACCCAGGTGGATCTGCCCCTCCGGGTAGCGCACCCGGGGCGCGCTTTGCGTGGCGAGGAAGAACCCCAGCGTCAGTGGCCCGACGCGACCGAGGAACATCAGCACCTCCACCACCACGCGCCCGAATTCGCCGAGTTCCCCCGTGAAGCCACGGGACAGGCCCACCGTCCCGAAGGCGCTCGCCACCTCGAAGGTCACGTCGAGAAATTCGCCATCATGCGACACTGTCAGCAGGAACACCCCCACGAAACACAGCACCACCGAAAGCGCCACAAGCGCCATGACCTTCATCACCTGGTCGAGCCCGATGCTCCGCCCGAAGGCGTGCAACTGCGTGCGGCGTCGGAAGAAGGCCACCGTCGCCAGCAGCATCACCACGAAGGTCGTGACCTTGATCCCGCCCGCCGTCGAGGCCGGACCGCCGCCGATCAGCATCATCGAGATGAACATCAGCGAGGTATCGTCATGCAGCGCCGCGATATTCACCGTGTTGAACCCCGCCGTCCGCGTCGTCACGCCCTGGAACCAGCTGACCACCAGCCGCTCCGCCGCCGTATCGAACTGGCCGAGCGTCGCCGGATTGGTCCATTCCAGCGCCGCAAACCCCAGCACGCCCGTCACGATCAGCATCGCGGTCCCCGCCAGCATGATCCGCGTGTGCAGTGTCCACCCCTGCCGCCCCCGCTTGCCGAAGACATCACGCAGCACGACATAGCCGATGCCCCCGGTGATGAAGAGCAGCGGGATCATCAGGTTCACCACCGGGTCGGTGGCATAGGGCACGAGGCCCGTCGGCAGGATCGTGATCCCGGCGTTGTTGAAGGCCGAGATGGAATGGAACACCGCATACCAGGCCCCCATCCAGAACCCGTGGTCGGGCACGAAGGCCAGCAGCAGCACCAGCGCCCCCAG